>NZ_JALRGW010000017.1:0-61345 GCF_023253315.1 Aestuarium sp. | reverse complement strand
CTGATGCCGCCGCTTTGGAAGCATTGCGTGCGCGCCTCGCAGATGCAGACGCCGAAATTACAGCGATGACATCCTCACGTGCGGACAACTGATCCAGCAGACGGTCAAGTTCAACGCGCAGCGCATGGGTCAGCGCATTCACAGGCGGAGAGGCAAGCACAATGACCGCAACGCCATCGCGCATTCGGAATTTCACTAAATTCGACAAACTGCCCAAGTCCTACTCACCGACTGCTCTGCCAGACTTTGGGCCCGCGCAGAGGCAAAGAGCAAGCCTTTGCCGCCGTTTCAGGTGCAAAAACAGGCATTTCGCAGGAATTCACGCTTTTTTCGTCGCCTCAGCGCCACATCCTAGATCGGCATATTGTCAAATTGGGCTTCGACGGCTTCGTCGATCAGGCGCATATCCAGATCCTGTAGACGTGGCGGAACGGGGACGCCTTCGTCCGCCATTTGTTTCAGGATCGCATGATATTCAGGTTGGAGCCGATGCCGATGCGCGGCATCGCGCTGCATGTCGTCAAGGATGGCGTAGAGTTTTGCTTCGAGTTCGTGCCGTGTCATGTCCGCTCCTCTTGGGTCGGTCAGCGGGACTGCCCCGCTGAATAACCCAAGGTAACGCCGCGCGGATCACCGCGCCATGACACACGTCAAGGTGCGGCAGGAACTGGACAGAAGACTTCGTACAGACGTTCCAGGATCGGACCAACGCGCGGGTCCGCCAAACGGTAACGAATGGTGCGGCCTTCACGATCGCAAGAGACCAAGCCCTCGGACCGCATACGTGCCAACTGACCCGATACATAGGACTGCGACGCGCCGAGCATCTCTTCGAGCTCGCCAACACACCGCTCTCCGGGAAGAAGAGCGCAAAGAATACGCAAGCGAGCGGGGTTCGAAAGAACCTTCATCACTTCTGCTGCTTCGTCTGCTGCCTTATCCATGGCCTCCGCCGTGATTGCCAGATCGTCCATTACGTCCTCATAAATTTAATAAACCACATATTAAACTATTGCAATACGTGACCAGTGCTCTATTTTCTGTGCCAGACGAGCTAGCAAAGAATCTGGTCAGGACCGCTGCAATGTCCAATACGCCAAAGGTTCGGCTTCGTCCGCGATTGTAACGCAGATAACGCGAAACACATCGTATTTCAAATATAACGACGCTGAAAGGTGTCGTTCCTTATGTAAATGGGTCGTTTGCCCACTCTCGCCAACTCTTGGGAACTAAACAGGACAAAAAATATGCAGATTGAATGGATCTTCGGCCTTGCCGGAGGTGTGCTCATTGGATTGGGCGGTGCCGTATACCTTTTGGTGAACGGGCGCATCATGGGGGCATCGGGCATCATCGGTGGAATCGTTGACGGCAGCGCTGGCAACCAAAAGGCCGAACGCGCGTGGTTCCTTGCTGGCCTTTTCGGTGTCCCGACCGTGCTCGCCCTCCTCTTTGGCAACCTCCAAGGTGACGGCCCAGCACAAACCTATGCCACTGAAAACCTCTGGGCGGTCGTCGTGGCTGGCCTCTTGGTCGGCGTCGGCACACGGATCGCGAATGGCTGCACCTCGGGTCACGGGGTTTGCGGTATCTCGCGCCTGTCGCTGCGTGGCATCGTCGCCACCGTCTTTTACATCGTCGCAGGCGGCTTTGGCGTGATCCTGTTCAAACATTTGCTGGGGTGGGTATGATGCGTAATCTCTTTTCCGCGATTTCTGGCGGCCTCTTTGGTGCTGGCCTTTTCGTGTCTGGTATGACCGACACCCGTAAGGTCCAAGGCTGGCTCGACGTGTTCGGCGAATGGGACCCGACGCTTGCCTTTGTGATGGGTGGCGCGATCATTCCGATGTTCTTTGCATGGCGTTGGACCGAAGGCCGTATGCCCGCCTTGGGCGGTATGTTCCCGCCGAAACCGAATCCGGTGATCGGTCGCAACCTCGTCCTCGGGTCCACTCTGTTCGGATTCGGCTGGGGTCTGGTCGGCCTTTGCCCCGGTCCGTCGATTGCTTCGCTCTATTATGGTGGCATTCAGGGTACAGTTTTCGTCCTCGCGATGGGCGCAGGCATGTGGTTCGCACCTTCGATCAAAGCACGTCTGGACGGAGCCGCTCCGGCGGTTTAATCCTGCGCTATGGATATACGCACGATCACTGACAGCTATGCTGTGACCCCGCAAATCACCCCCGAAGACCTCGACGCGATCAAAGCGGCAGGGTTCGTGGCGGTTATCAATAACCGTCCCGATTCGGAGATCCCGCCGGAGTGGCAGTCTGACGCGATGAAGATCGCCGTTGAGGGCGCAGGATTGACCTATGTGGTCAACCCGGTCACCCACGCAGGACTGAACATGGACATGGTCGCGTTGCAGATGGCGACCATCGAGTCCGCTGGTGGCCCTGTGCTGGCCTATTGCGCATCGGGCACACGGTCGTCGATCGTTTGGTCCTTGGGTATGGCAGGCAAAATGCCTACCGAAGCGATCATCAACGCGACTGCACGTGCAGGCTATGACCTCTCAGGTCTTGCTGCCCGTATCGATGGCCTCGCTGAGGGGTAAGGGCGCTGCCTGACGGGGCGGATTAGCCACCGTCACCTCTGACAATTGCGCGGGCTGTGCGGGTTCAATCCGCACGGCCCGTTGCCCCGCCATCTGGCCCAAACGGCCCATGGCGACACAGGTTCCATCTGGCCCTTCCAGACGCACCGAACCGACCGTCGCCCCGTAGAGCGGCACAACAGCCCCCACAGACAAACCTTCGACCTGCGCTAGCGGCAGCGAAATCCGTGCGAGGATGCCGTTCAGTTGCGCGTGGGTTTCTAGAACCGACTGACGCAAACTATCGGACCATTGGGTCGACGGTTCTTTGGCCTGCGGCTTCGGCGCTGGAGGAAGTGCAACCACCAACTCAGCCGCGCGGGAAGTGTCGCCAAACCTGATGGCAAACCGCACAACGCGATAGGTCGTCGCGGCCAATATCATAGGCACCTGACGAGGTGTGGGGATCGGTGCGCCGATCGTCACCGCCGTGAGCCAGTCGACCAGATCGGTGTCCGCCAATCCTCCCATCAGGTTTTCAAAACAGGCGGCCAAAAACGGCAAACACAACGCGCGATCTGTGGCGGTCATTGGACGCGCTGCCGTCTCACGATCCACCACACGACCAATCGTCTGTATCTGCGTCAGCGCCGCGACGAGCGTTGGATCACAGGCCAACAGCCCCACAGCGATCCCACGGTCGAGCCCTATAATCACCCCGTCAGACAGCGACGCCGCGAGGTCGTCCACATCAACCTCGGACAACGCAACATCGACGGACACAGGAACACCTAACACCCGATCAAACGCCCGCACGACCGCCAACCGCAAGGCGCGGTCGGGCGTCCCAACTGGCGCGTCGGGGGGCTTGCGTAACATGCGGTGTAAGACGGGCGTATCCATGGCCCGCTGACATTATGCCTCAGCGCGTTAGCGCGGGGTTAACGGCGGCTGGCAAAACGACACGAAACGCAGCACCACCCTGCCCCGGCAGGTAAGTGATTGTGCCACCCAAACGGGTCATAATCTCGCGGCAGATGGCGAGGCCAAGGCCCGCACCGCCCGCTTTGCGATGATCAGAGAGCCGCGAGAATTTCTCAAAGATCACCTGTTGGTTCTCTTTGGTGATCCCGGCGCCGTTGTCGATGAAATCAACGACCCATTCGCCAGCGACCTTGCGCGGCTCAATTCGCAAAACAGGACGCTTTGCATCGCAGTATTTGCCCGCGTTTGCGATGAGGTTGATAAAGACCTGCGTCAGACGATCCAGATCGGTGTAGAGCGGAATGGTCTCTTCGCCATCGCGCCGTTTCACCGTGATCGCCGTGGGGCTATGCGCCGTCGCCGAAACCGCACGATCAATGACTGTCTTAAGGTTGCCTTGCGCCATGTTCAGCGTCACCTGACCGTTTTCCAACACGCTGAGGTCCAACAAATCGTCGAGCAAGCGGGTCAACCGCATCGCCTCATCATGGATGATGCCCGAATATTTCGACAGTTCATCGTCTGACATTCCGCCTTCGCGCAGGATTTCAGAGAAGGATCGGATTGAGGTCATCGGCGTCCGCAGTTCGTGGCTGATCTGAGACAGGAAGGCGTCCTTCTGGATCGACAACTGGGTGAGTTTTTCGTTGGCATCGCGCAGCTGGCGGGCGGTGCGTTCTTGCTCTGCCGACTTTTGCTCCAATCGGTTGGAGTATTCCATGATCTGCGCGGCCTCGTCCGCCACGGCGATCAGGTCCTCAACGGAAACGGACGCACCTTGGATGAATTGACCAACCATCGCGTGGGCTGTTGCGGCCCCCACCGACCCTGCCAATTCCCGCTCTAGGTTTTGGACGAATTCTGGCGTCACCTCGGGCAGATAGCCCGCCTTCCCCTGCCGCTGCGCCTCTTGCTGGAACAGAACCTGCGCTTCGTTCGAACCAAGGATACGCTGCGCCATAATCAACAAATCTTCGGCCTCAGCAGTTGAGGTCGTCCACGCCCGCGCCCCTTCGGAGTGTTCAAAGATGTTGACGAATTGCGCACCCTGCAACCGTTCCAGCGGCTGCGGGAAGGTCAGGACAGAGCCAAAGAAAAACGCGACAGAATTGAGCAGCATCGACCACATCAGCGCATGGATCAACGGGTCGATTTCCGTGATCCCAAAGAGCGCCTGCGGACGGAGCGCCGCAATCCCGAACGGCCCGTGATCAATGACCGTTTGCGGCAGAATACCATCAGGCCCAAAGGACGGCAGGAACAGCGACCATGCCCAGATGACAAAGCCGACGGTGATGCCTGCCACAGCACCCCAACGGGTCGCACCACGCCAGAAAATCCCGCCGATCATCGCGGGGAGAACCTGCACGACGCCTGCGAATGAGATCAGACCGATGGCGGCGAGTGCTTCACCGCCACCCGAAAGGCGGAAGTAAATGTAACCGAGCAGCAGAACACCCGCGATGGACAGGCGGCGCGCGCCGATCACCAACTGACGGATATCGCCAGAGACCACCGCCCCCGGCCCTTTGGACGAAAGCCAGAGCGGCGTCACGATGTGGTTCGAAATCATGGTCGCCAGCGCAATCGTTGCCACGATCACCATTGAGGTCGCGGACGAGAACCCGCCAAGGAACGAGAAGATCGCCAACCCGTCTAACCCTTGGCTCAGCGGGATGGTCAGAACGAACAAGTCGGGGTTGGAGCCTTCGGGCAGGATTTTCAGACCCACCACCGCAATCGGCACGACGAAAAGGCTCATCGTCAGGAGGTAAAGCGGAAAGGCCCAGCTCGCGGTGACCAGGTTCTTTTCATCGGCGTTTTCGACGACTAGAACCTGAAACATACGCGGCAGGGTCAGAAATGCAGCGCCCGATAGGAACGTCAGCCCCACCCAGCGGCCGCTGGATTGCTGCCATTGCGCGATGTCAGATGTGTCGATCAGGTCAATCATCGGGCCAAAGCCGCCCGCGACGCCCCAGACCACAAAGACCCCAACCGCAACCAAGGCGCAGAGTTTCACCACCGCCTCAACCGCGATCGCCATAACGATCCCGTGGTGACGTTCGTTCGCATCAAGGTTTCGCGTGCCAAAGATGATTGTAAACACGGCAAGGCCCAAGGCGACCCATAGGGCGGAACGGGTCAGGTCTTCGCTCAACCAGCTGTCGCCTGCCGCATCGGCGAAGACCGCGAACGACAGCGTGACAGACTGGAGTTGCAGCGCGAGGTAGGGCGTGGCGGCCACCACCATCAACAGCGTCACCATCACGCCCAGCGCGGTCGATTTTCCGAACCGCGATGACACGAGGTCTGCGATCGATGTGATCCGCTGGCTGCGCCCGATCCGCACCAATTTTCGCAGAACCCACCACCAGCCGATCATCACAACCGTCGGACCGAGGTAGATCGTCAGATACTCTAGCCCCGACCGCGCCGCATAGCCCACCGCGCCGTAAAACGTCCAAGCCGTGCAATAGATCGACAGAGAGAGCGTGTAGATCCACGGTGACCGCAGCCACGCGCCCGACCCCTTTTCCGCGCTTCGTTCGGCAGCAAAAGCGATGACGAAAAGGAACGCGACATAGGCGAGCGCCACAGCCAGCAGGAGGTTAAACGACACCATCACCGATCATCGCTCCGATCAGTGGCCAGAAAACGAGCGATCCCTGCCGAAATGCCCAGAGCGCAGAACCAGACGGTAAAGAGATAGATCAGCGCATCCGCCGTGCCGAGTTCGCCATTTCGGTCCCACAATAGCGGAATACAGAAAAGAATCCCGATTAGAACAGGCAGCACACGCGCCACGTCACGCATACGGCGGCGGCGATATCCTGCGCGTTCGAGAAAGGTATTTTTGGTAGGCCGCGCCATCGCGCTTAGTCACGCACCAAGGCGCGCACGCTTTCCAGAACTTCAGCGTTCGAAAACGGTTTGGTCATGAATTGCGTCACACCGAGCCGTTCAGCCATCTCGCGGTCTCGGGTTTGGCCCCGCGCGGTCAGCATCAGAACGGGCAAGTCTGTGGTTTCGGGGGACTCGCGCAGGTCGCGCAGAATATCAAAGCCGCTTTTGCCAGGCAGCATAACGTCCAAAATGATCAGATCGGGCGGCGTCGCAGTGATCCGTTCGTTTGCGGTTTCACCATCAGAATGGGTATGCACGGTCCACCCGTCTCGCGACAGGATAAAGCTGATCGCTTCAATGATGTTCGGTTCATCTTCGATGACCAAAACCCGTTTTGCCATTCCTCAGCCCCTCCCAAGACGTCGGTTTCCGCCTGACTATCACCGTATTAGGCGCCACTGTCAAAGCTGTGATTGTTAAACCGCATCCTCGTTCAAGATCGACGGTTCGCGGCGGGCGCGGCAACCACTGCGGGGACAAATTCGGCAGGATGTGCCGACAGGATCGGCAGGACCGCCCGAGGGTGTCACCGACCGCACCAGCATTACGGCCTCCATCGTTGCGGGCGCGTCAAAGCTCGCGGCGCCTGCGGGGGACGCAATCGCATAGCAACGGAACCGCCCGCCGCCCTCAACCGGCAACTGCACATCACGGCGAATGGGCTGCATCGGTTGGCTGAAGGCACGGAACAGCGGCCAGAGCGGACAGGCTGCCGCTGCACGCGGCAAGCCGAAACCAGAGACCTGACGCTGCAATGTAATCGCCCCCGCCGCATCGCAGATCACGAGGCCAAAGGCGGGATGGCCGCTTTCGGACGGCAAAGTCGCGAGCCGTCGCATCGCCGCCGCCAAAGGCACGCCAAAACGACCCGCCAACAGCGCAGGATCATGACCGACCTCAATCGCTGCCGCCGAGAACTCTTTGAGGGGCATTGTTTCAGCATCGGCGAGGTAGCGCGTCCTATAATCCGCTAACAGGGCCGACGCCGCCTTGGACCGTAGCATCGGCGCACGTTGGGGCGCCCCATCGCCCTCAAGATACGGCAAGTGGAACCCCTGCGCATCCAGGTAGGTTTCTAATTCTTCTTGAGGGGACAGCGACGCGGTGCCCTCTTCGCTCGGCGCATCGAGGTAGGACACAAGCGCCCGCGAGGCTTCGGCCAAGCGCTGACTGTCCTCATATATATTACGGTGGAACCGACGTTCCCAATCGCGGTCGATGTCATCGTCACTAACAAGGATCGACGCCGCAGATCGGATCGAGGTCACCGACGAAATCACCTCGTGCAAGGATGTCGCCAGCTGAGGGTCGTGGGCCAGTCGGTCGGTCAACACTTTGACCCGCGCCTCTAGTTCATCGATCCGCTTATCCTGACGCACAACGAGCGAGGCCCAACCGATGAAACGGCCCGCGAAATCCTCTGTCCGCGACACCTCTGCCCCAGCAGCCCGATCCCGCGCAGCAGAAGCGCGCAACTGATCCAAGAGCGCCGTTTCCGCCCCTTCGGTCAGCGCAGATGGGTCTACTTGCATCGCCCGCGCGAGGTCATTCAGCAGTTTTCCCGCGATTCTGCGACGGTTATGTTCGATCAAATTCAGGTAGGAGGCCGATATTCCGACCGCATTAGCCAGATCAGTTTGTCGTATACCAAGGTCGACACGCCGTTCGCGAATTCTGGACCCTGTTAACTGGCGCTGCACCATCGTGATTCCTTCAACGTTTTCAGTCTGTTTCCGCACCTGCGAGAAAACGATTTTACAACGTATACCATGGCATTGTGATTTTCTTTACAAAAAAATCATTATATCCAAGTGACTTGTTGCCCGATTTTCGAAACTCCCTTGATAATGAACTTGCATGTAAAAATGCCTTTCGCATCGGGAAGGAGGAGCCCGGCGCGGATTTTCACAATAGGGAGGATAATAATGTCCAATAAATTCTCGCGTCGTGGCGTGCTGAAGTCTGGCGCTATCGCCGGCTCTGGCCTGCTTCTGCCGACTTACCTACGCGCTGAAAGCCACAGCGGCTTTACCAATGCCCCAACAGGCAGCGAAGTCGTGTTTGGTTTCAACGTTCCGCAAACTGGCCCCTACTCTGAGGAAGGTCTCGACGAACTGCGCGCATTCCAGCTTGCTGTTGAGCACCTGAACGGCGAAGGCGACGGCGGTATGCTGAACACCTTCTCGTCCAAAGCACTCGATGGCGCTGGCATCTTGGGTAAGAAAGTGACCTTCGTCACTGGTGACACCCAGACCAAATCTGACGTTGCACGTGCATCCGCACAGTCGATGATCCAGAAAGACGGCGCAGTGATGATCACTGGCGGTTCGTCCTCGGGCGTGGCTGTTGCTGTTCAGGGTCTGTGTCAAGAAGCTGGCGTGATCTTCATGGCCGCTCTGACCCACTCGAACGACACAACCGGTAAAGACCGCAAAGCAAACGGTTTCCGTCACTTCTTTAACGCCTACATGTCGGGTGCTGCTCTGGCACCGGTTCTGGGCAACGTCTATGGCACCGAGCGTCGCGCGTATCACCTGACCGCTGACTACACTTGGGGCTGGACACAGGAAGAGTCGATCGCGGCATCCACCGAAGCTCTCGGTTGGCAGACCGTTGAGAAGGTTCGCACACCAGTTGGCGCAGGCGACTTCTCGTCCTACATCGCACCAGTTCTGAACTCGGGCGCAGATGTTTTGATCCTGAACCACTACGGCGGGGACATGGTGAACTCGCTGTCGCAAGCAGTTCAGTTCGGTCTTCGTGATAAGATGGTGAACGGCAAGCAGTTCGAAATCGTTGTTCCGCTCTACTCGGAACTGATGGCGGCTGGTGCTGGTTCGAACATCCAAGGCGTATACGGTTCGATGAACTGGAACTGGCAGCTGCAAGACGCTGGCACCCAGGCCTTCGTAAAATCGTTCGGCGAAAAATATGGCCGTCCGCCTTCAAACGCTGCACACACCTCGTATGTTCAGACCCTGCTCTATGCAGATGCTGTAACCCGCGCAGGCACCTTCAACCCATGTGGCGTTGTCGAAGCTCTCGAAGATTTCGAATTCGACGGCATGGGCAACGGTCCGGTTCTGTACCGCGGTGCAGACCACCAGTGCTTCAAAGACGTTCTGGTTATGAAGGGCGCAGAGAACCCGACCAACGAATACGACACGCTGGAAATCGTTGAAACGACCCCGCGTGCTCAGGTCGAATACGCACCGGATCACCCGATGTTCGCCGGTGGCGACCTCGGTCAGTGTAACCCGGGCGCTTAATCACCACTCACATAGGCCGGTCGCGCACAATGCGCGGCCGGTTCGCCCCCGTCAACGCACGGGGGTTCAGCCACTCCCAAGACAGGGCGGGGACAATGGACGCTATTATCCTGCAGTTTTTCAATGGCCTTGAAAAAGGCTCGGCCTACGCGCTGATCGCGTTGGGCCTTACTCTCATCTTCGGCACATTGGGTGTTGTGAACTTTGCGCACGGTGCGCTGTTCATGATCGGCGCCTTCTGCGCTGTGACCTTGCGCAAGGTTTTCGAAATTTCGAAAGTCTCGCTCGATCCGACCAAGACCGACTTCTTGGGCAAACCTCTCGAGGTTAAGACACCCTATGTCGAGGCATGGTTCGGTGAAACCATCGGGTCTGCGATGATCAACTATTCCGTGCCGCTGGCCATCCTACTGACCATCCCCGTGATGCTCTTTGTCGGTTGGGCGATGGAGCGCGGACTGATCAAACACTTCTACAAACGCCCTCATGCGGACCAGATCCTTGTGACCTTTGGTCTGGCGATCGTGCTGCAAGAGATCGTGAAGTATTTCTTTGGCGCGAACCCAATCCAGATGATGGCACCGTCCGACTATTCGGGCACCGTGAACATCGGAGCGATGTTGGGCATGGATATTTTCTATCCTGTGTGGCGTTTGGTTTACTTCTTCTTCTCGGCTGTGATCATCGGCGGCGTCTTTGCCTTCCTTCAGTTCACCACCTTCGGGATGGTAGTTCGCGCAGGTATGGCTGACCGTGAAACGGTGGGCCTTCTGGGGATCGACATCGACAAACGCTTTACCCTGATGTTCGGCCTTGCTGCTGGCGTCGCGGGTCTGGCGGGCGTGATGTATACGCCGATCCTGTCGCCGAACTACCACATGGGTATGGACTTCCTCGTGCTGTCCTTTGTTGTGGTGGTCGTAGGTGGCATGGGTTCGCTTCCGGGCGCTGTGGCCGCGGGCTTCCTCTTGGGCATTCTGCAGTCCTTTGCATCGCTCAACGAAGTCAAAGCGATCATCCCCGGCATCGACCAGATTATCATCTACCTCGTCGCCATCGTCATTCTACTTACCCGTCCGCGTGGCCTCATGGGTCGCAAGGGCGTGATGGAGGACTAATCCATGTTCGGCTTGAACCAAAAAGACACCAAATTCCTGCTGATCGTGGTCGCGCTGACCTTGCTGACGCCGTTCCTTTTGAACCCTTTCCCCACGGATAGCGCGATGGCGCAGTTCAACGCGGGTTATCCTGCGCTGATGCAGCGCTTTGCGATCTACGGCCTGATGGCAATCGGATTTAACATCCTGTTCGGTCTGACAGGCTACCTGTCGTTCGGTCACGCAGCTTTTCTGGGCGTGGGGTCCTACTCTGCGGTCTGGATGTTCAAACTCCTGTCGATGAACATCCTGCCTGCAATCATCCTCGCGATGATCGTATCGGGCCTCTTTGCTCTAGCTATCGGTTACATCAGCTTGCGTCGCTCGGGCATCTACTTCTCGATCCTGACGCTTGCGTTTGCAGAGATGAGCTACCGTCTGGCCTATTCGGTTCTGACACCGATCACCAACGGCGAAACGGGCCTTCAGCTAAACCTGAACGACCCCCGAATCCTCGACGGTGCGGCGGATACGAGCTCTCTGCCTGTGCCAGGTCTGTTCGGCATGAAGATGAACAGCACCTACACGCTGGACATCGGCGCATGGAGCTTTGACTTCAACGTGGGCTTCTACGTCTGCGCGGTCATCGCGATCCTTGGCTTCTACATGTCGCTGCGGATTTTCCGTTCGCCGTTCGGCATGATGCTGCGTGCGGTCAAATCGAACCAGCAGCGTATGAACTACACGGGCCTGAACTCGCGTCCCTACACGCTGGCAGCTTTCGTGATCTCTGGCATCTATGCTGGTCTGGCTGGCGCATTGCTGGCTGCGATGGACCCGCTGGCTGGTGCAGAGCGTATGCAGTGGACTGCGTCCGGCGAGGTTGTTCTTATGACCATCCTCGGCGGTGCGGGCACCCTGATGGGTCCTGTGCTGGGCGCTGGCTTCATCAAATACTGCGAAAACATCTTCTCAAAGATCAACGAAACCATCCTGCACAGCTGGTTCAGCTTCTTGCCTGACAGCCTCGAGTCGGTCGTCGTTTGGTTCTTTGCCCGCTTTGTGGGTGAAGGCTGGCACCTGACCTTGGGCGTGCTGTTCATGCTGATCGTTATCTTCTTGCCGGGCGGCCTCGTTGAGGGTGGCCAGCGGATTGCCTCTTGGTGGAAAAACCGCGGCAAAGACGAAGATTCCTCTAACCAGCCTGCCGAATAAGGAGAGAAACCAATGGGTATTCTTGAAGTCAAAGGCGTCAACAAACGCTTCGGCGGGTTGCAGGCACTGGGTGATGTGAACCTGTCCGTTAAGGAAAACACGGTTCACGCCATCATCGGTCCGAACGGCGCTGGTAAATCGACCCTGCTCAACTGTCTGGTTGGCAAACTGATCCCCGACTCTGGTTCGGTCATGTTTGACGGCCAGTCGGTGCTGGGCCGCAAACCGCACGAGATCAACCAGATGGGCATTTCCCGCGTGTTCCAAACACCGGAAATCTTTAGCGACCTGTCGGTGATCGAAAACGTGATGATCCCCTGCTTTGCAAAGCGTGACGGGGCGTTCCGTATGCATGCCATCGAAACCGTCGAGTCCGAGAAGGACATCGTCGAGATGGCAGAGCAGATGCTCTTGGATGTGAACATGCAAGACAAACGCAACATGCATTCGGGCAGCCTATCGCGCGGTGACAAACGTCGTTTGGAAATGGCGATGTGTCTGGTGCAGAACCCGAAGCTCTTGCTGCTCGACGAACCGACCGCAGGGATGGCGCGTGCTGATACCAACAACACCATCGATCTTCTGAAAGAGATCAAGGCGAAGCGCGACATCACCATGGCGATCATCGAACATGACATGCACGTTGTGTTCTCGCTTGCGGAACGGATCACGGTTCTCGCTCAGGGCACGCCCCTGATCGAAGAAACGCCAGAAAACATCAAAGGCCACCCCAAAGTGCGTGAAGCGTACTTGGGCGAAGCACAGGTCTAAGGGGGCTGATCATGAACAAACCGTTCGACAAAAACGTCAACAACGCCGCCACCCATGCCAAATACCTCAGCGTATGGGACATTCAGGCCTACTACGGCGAAAGCTATATCGTGCAAGGCGTCAGCTTTGACATCCACGAGGGCGAAATCCTCGCGCTCTTGGGCCGTAACGGTGCGGGCAAAACATCGACCTTGCGGGCCATTGCACGCATGGACGATCCTGCGCTGAAACACGGTGAAATCTGGCTCGACCACCAGCCGCTGCACCTGATGAAATCGCATCAGGCTGCTGCTGCGGGTATCGGCCTCGTGCCCGAAGATCGTTGCATCATCCCCGGTCTGACGGTCGAAGAGAACCTGAAGCTCGCCCAGATCGCACCGCCAATCGGCTGGTCGCTGGAACGCATCTACGAACTGTTCCCGCGCCTCAAAGAGCGCCGCACCCAAGAGGGCATAACGCTTTCGGGCGGTGAACAGCAGATGCTCGCGATTGCGCGCGCCTTGGCCCGTGACATCAAAGTTCTGCTTCTCGACGAACCCTATGAGGGCCTCGCCCCTGTGATCGTCCAAGAGATCGCAAAGACGCTCAAAATCATCCGTGACCAAGGCATCACCACGATCATCGTGGAACAGAACGCTGTCGCCGCTCTGAAATTGGCGGATCGCGCGGTGATCCTCGATACGGGCACGGTGGTGTTTGATGGCTCGGCTCAAGAGGTCCTCGAAGACGAGGCCTTGCGGTCCAAGTATCTGGCGATCTGATACGTTATTGCGCAAACCTCAAAGGTTGCGACATTTTCTTGCAGGCCCGACCCGATGGTTGGGCCTGTTTGCCGTTTATTACCCCCGAAAGGCTACGCCTAACGCTTTCCAGCCTCTATTCATTGGCGTATAAGCCAGAACCAACCGCACTTTTTCAGGGCGGACGCAACGTAATGGCAAGGGCCGAGAAAAGATGAGCAAAGAACGCAGCCACGACGGCGATGTGGATTTTATCCGCGCATTGGCAGAACTCCTCCGCGAAAATGACCTCACCGAATTGGAAGTCGTCCGCGAATATGGCGACAACGACAGCCTGAACGTTCGGGTAAGCCGTCAGCAGCAAATCGTTCAGACGATGGCAATGCCTGCTGCGCCTGCTGCTGCCGCTGCACCTGCTGCTGCACCCGCCGCTGCTGCGCCTGTTGCTGCCGCCAATGACGATCCTGCATCGCACCCGGGCACTGTGACTTCGCCGATGGTTGGTACCGCTTACCTCGCTGCTGAACCTGGTGCTGCACCCTTCGTCACCGTCGGTCAGACCGTGAACGAAGGCGACACACTTCTGATCATCGAAGCGATGAAAACAATGAACCAGATCCCGTCGCCAAAATCCGGCAAGATCAAGACGATCATTGTTGCTGACGGTTCGCCGGTCGATTTCGGTGCTCCGCTCGTTATTATCGAATAAGGCTGCGCCCCATGTTCGATAAAATCCTCATTGCGAACCGTGGCGAGATTGCCCTTCGGGTCGTGCGCGCCTGCCGCGAGATGGGTATCAAGTCGGTTGCGGTCCACTCGACCGCTGACGCCGATGCGATGCACGTCCGTATGGCAGACGAGGCGATCTGTATTGGACCGCCCTCTTCCACCGCATCCTACCTGAACTTCCCCGCGATCATCTCCGCTTGTGAAATCTCGGGCGCTCAGGCGATCCACCCAGGCTATGGCTTCCTCTCGGAAAACGCGGCCTTTGTTCAGATCGTCGAAGATCACGGCCTGACCTTTATCGGTCCCTCGGCGGAACACATCCGCATGATGGGCGATAAGATCACCGCAAAAGAAACCGCTGAAAAGCTGGGCATCCCAGTTGTTCCGGGCTCTGCCGGTGGCGTGCCTGACATCGCTGCTGCGAAAAAAGCGGCGGCTGACATGGGCTACCCTGTCATCATCAAAGCGACCGCTGGTGGCGGTGGCCGCGGGATGAAAGTGGCAAAGGACGAGAAAGAGCTAGAAACCGCCTTCTCGACCGCACGTTCTGAAGCGAAAGCCGCATTTGGCAACGCCGAAGTCTACATGGAAAAATACCTCCAGAAGCCGCGCCACATTGAGGTGCAGGTCTTTGGCGACGGCATGGGCGGTGGCGTTCACCTTGGTGAGCGTGATTGTTCGCTCCAGCGTCGTCACCAGAAGGTCTTTGAAGAGGCCCCTGGCCCTTGCATCACCGCAGAAGAACGCGCCCGTATCGGTGGCATCTGTGCTGAGGCAATCGGCAAAATGGGCTATTCGGGCGCTGGCACGATTGAATTCCTCTATGAGGACGGAGAGTTCTATTTCATCGAAATGAACACCCGCCTTCAGGTGGAGCACCCCGTGACCGAAGGCATCTTTGGCGTCGACCTCGTGCGTGAACAGATCCGCGTTGCTGCAAAGCAAGGCCTGTCGTTCACCCAAGACGACCTCAAAATCAACGGCCACGCGATTGAGGTTCGGATCAACGCTGAAAAGCTTCCGAACTTTAGCCCCTGCCCCGGTAAGATCACGCAGTATCACGCACCGGGTGGTCTGGGCGTTCGGATGGATTCCGCGCTCTATGACGGCTATTCGATCCCGCCCTATTACGACAGCTTGATCGGCAAACTGATCGTGCATGGTCGCGACCGTCCCGAAGCCTTGGCCCGTCTGAACCGTGCCTTGGGCGAACTGATCGTTGATGGCGTCGATACCACCATCCCGCTGTTCCACGCACTCCTTGCGGAACCGGATGTGCAGTCAGGGAATTACAACATCCACTGGCTGGAAAAATGGCTCGAAGCCAACACCTGATTTAAAAGGGCGCGCTACCACAGCGCGCCCTTTTTCTATGCCGCAACTGTGCCTATGGTGCGCATTATGCGTGACGAAGCCCCTGCCCTGACACCCGAACTCTTGCTCAACGCCTATGCGTCGGGCGTGTTCCCCATGTCAGAGTCCCGCGATGATCCAGAGGTGTTCTGGGTCGATCCACGCTTTCGCGGCATCATCCCGATCGACGGTTTCCACATCTCGCGCAGCCTCGCCAAACGGATGCTGCGGGGCGGGTTCACGGTCAGCTTTGACACAGCGTTTGAACAGGTCGTAGAGGGCTGCGCCGACCGCGATGAGACATGGATCAGCGATACCATCTTTGCGCTCTACACCGCGCTCTATGAGGCTGGCTTTGCCCATTCGGTCGAGGTCTGGGAAGGTGACACCCTGATCGGTGGCAGCTACGGCGTGGCCTTGGGTGGCGCCTATTTCGGTGAGAGCATGTTTTCGCGCCGCACCGATGCATCCAAGATCGCGCTGGCATGGCTGATCGACCGACTGCGACTCGACGGGTTCACCCTGTTCGACACGCAATTCCTGACGCCGCATTTGGCATCCTTGGGCGGGATCGAAATCCCACGTGGTGAATACCGGAAACGGTTGAAAGCGGCACTGGCCGAGCCCGCAAAGTTCAATGCTGAAGCCCCGATAGAGCCTGCTTATTCAGTGATACAGCGCAGCACCCAAACGTCGTAGCGCGGGTGGTCCATCGCATTGAGCGCGGGGGCCGAGGCAATCATCCAGCCCGAAAAGACGGGCGTCGCGTTGTCGCGATACATCACGGTCACTTCGGCATAGGCGTCGCCCGACGGGTTGTCGGTGGGATAGCGACATTCGCCCAATGTTACTGTGAGGTGGCCCAAGGTTGTCGCTTCGCCAGAGGCCAGAACCAGATCGCTCACCACGCCTGTGATTTTGTCCAAGACGCGCAATTCGCCTTTCGGCGCAACGCTGACTTCTTGGGCCGCAACGGGCGCCGCACAGAGCGCGAGGGCAAACACCAGCGCGCGCATCAGTTCGTGCTTCCGCTATCGCCAGAGCCAGAAACGAACTTCAGCAAGAGGTTCATCAGGCTGACCGAGCCTTGGGTGTCGAGGATTTCTTCGCCCGGCTGGTAGTTGTCGAACGACGCACCCGGCAGAATCTCAACGAAGTTACCGCCAAGCAGACCCTCGGACGCAATCACAGCCGTGCTGTCATTCGGAACAGGCACGCCATCGCGCATCGACAGAACGGTCGTGGCGCGGAACAATTCGGTGTCGAGCTTGATATCGCTGACGGTGCCGACCTTCACGCCAACCATGCGCACATCTGTGCCAACGCTAACGCCCTCAATCGAACGGAAACTGGCGTTCAGCGCGTAATCCGATCCACCCGACGCGAAATCAGTGAACTTGGACGCATAGCCCAAAAAGCCGACCGCCACGGCAAGAACCGCGGCGCCGACAAGTGTTTCTGTGGTGTGATTAGCCATGAGGCGAGCTCCTTATTCGGGCTGCCATGCCTCGTAATCGGCACGCTCTGCCGGCTGTGCGCGGCGGATCGAACCAGCCGGAGCGTAGGCCATCGCGGTGCCTGTCAGGTTTTCCTGATGCGGCTTTTCCCACGGCTTGTGGTTCAACGGAACCTCGCTCGGCGGGGTGTCGAATGTGCGGTGTAGCCAGCCGTGCCAGTCAGGATCGATGCGCGAGGCTTCGATCTCTCCATTGAAGATCACCCAACGGCGGGAATCATCACGGGTCTTGTAGAAAATATTTCCCTGCGAATCTTCGCCAACTTTGACGCCTTTGCGCCAAGTAAACAGTTGGGTGCCAATGGTTTGTCCGTCCCACCAAGTCAGCAGGCGTTTGATGATGTTCAGAAGGCCCATGGACCGCTCCCTTAAATCGACACTTGGGTTATGTCGCAACGGGCACCAAAGGTCCAGTGCCCGCCGCGCCGCAAAGGGGATTTTAGCCTGCGAGTGCAGTCACTTCGATCTCGATCCGGTATTTCGGGTCGATCAGGTTGCATTCGACCATGGTCGCTGCGGGTGGGTTTGCGCCGAATACCTCGCGCAGGGTCGGCCAGCAGGGTTCGAACTCTGCCGCGTCGGGGAGGTAGTAGGTCACGCGAACGGTCTTGGTCAGATCGCTGCCAGCTTCTTTGAGAGCGTTCGAAATGGTGGTCAGCGCGGCCTTGCACTGTTCAACCACATCATCGCCCTGCCCAACGGTGCCAGCAACGTGGACAAACCCACCAGCCACAACAGCGCGGCAGTAGCCGATTTTTTCCTCAAACGGGCTACCCGTGAAAATGCGTTTCATCGTCATTTGGATGATCCTTTATTGGCGTTGCCGTTGCGTTAGAACCAAACGCAGGGCGTTTCAATATGGATTGTGAGCAACGAAAAAGGCCGCCCAATTTGGACGGCCTTATTTCAGAATATCGTTGCCTTAGCTAGCGCTGGCTTTTTCGCTCTTTGCGTCATCTTCAAAGATCATCAGCGGTTTGGCATCAGGGCCAACTGCCTCTTCGTTGACGACGACTTCGGTGACGTTTTCCATGCCCGGCAGGTCGAACATCGTGTCGAGCAGGATGTCTTCCATGATCGAACGCAGACCACGTGCGCCTGTCTTGCGATCGATGGCCTTTTTCGCGATGGCGCGCAGGGCATCATCGGTAAAGGTCAGGTCAACGCCCTCAATCTCGAACAGCTTCTGGTATTGTTTGACCAGAGCGTTCTTTGGTTGAGTCAGGATGATGATCAGCGCGTCCTCGTCCAGATCGGTGAGGGTTGCGATCACGGGCAGACGGCCCACGAATTCAGGGATCAGGCCGAATTTCAGCAGATCTTCGGGTTCGAGTTCTTTGAAGATCTCGCCAACGCCACGGTCGTCGTTCTCTTTGACAGCAGCACCAAAGCCGATGCCAGAACCCTTACCGCGCTGCGCGATAATCTTATCAAGGCCCGCGAAGGCACCACCACAGATGAACAGAATGTTCGTGGTGTCGACTTGCAGGAATTCCTGTTGCGGATGCTTACGGCCACCCTGCGGCGGAACTGACGCAACGGTGCCTTCCATGATCTTCAGCAGAGCCTGCTGCACGCCCTCGCCCGATACGTCACGGGTGATGGACGGGTTGTCAGACTTGCGGGTGATCTTATCGACCTCGTCGATATAAACGATGCCGCGCTGTGCCCGCTCAACGTTGTATTCCGACGCCTGAAGCAGTTTCAGGATGATGTTCTCAACGTCCTCACCCACATAACCCGCTTCGGTCAGGGTGGTGGCGTCCGCCATGGTGAACGGCACATCAAGGATACGCGCCAGCGTTTGGGCAAGCAGTGTTTTACCGCAACCCGTCGGGCCGATCAGCATGATGTTCGATTTCGCCAGTTCGATCTCACCAGCTTTGCCAGAGTGATGCAGGCGTTTGTAGTGGTTATGCACCGCAACCGAGAGCACGCGCTTTGCGTGTTCCTGACCGATCACATAGTCGTCCAGAACCTTGCAGATATCGCGCGGTGTGGGCACGCCTTCGGTGGTTTTGAGGCCCGACGACTTTGTCTCTTCGCGGATGATATCCATGCAGAGTTCGACGCATTCATCACAAATGAACACGGTCGGTCCTGCGATCAGCTTGCGCACCTCATGCTGACTCTTACCGCAGAAGCTGCAGTAGAGGGTGTTTTTGCTGTCGCTGCCTGTCGTATTCGCCATACTGGTTCCCCTGGGCGTCTGTCGTCGTTGTAAACGGTCCGGTGCCTTTGAAGTCCGAGACTATGGCAGGCCGGACCGGTCCACAACGCCAAAAAGTAATAACAAAGGGCGGATTATTCCGCCGCTTCGCCGCGGTTCTGCAGGATCTCGTCGATGTGACCCCAGTCTTTTGCTTCTTGCGGCGACATAAAGTTGTCGCGCTCCAGCGCCTTCTCAACAACCTCAAGCGGCTGTCCAGTGTGGTGGACGTAGAGTTGATACAGCTGGTTGCGGATTTTCTGGGTTTCTTGGGCGTGGATCATGATGTCCGTTGCCTGACCCTGATAACCGCCAGAAGGCTGGTGCACCATGATACGTGCGTTTGGCAGGGCAAAGCGCATACCTTTTTCGCCCGCCATCGACAGGACCGACCCCATCGACGCAGCCTGACCCACGACGAGGGTCGAAACCTTCGGACGGATGTACTGCATGGTGTCGTAGATCGACAGACCAGCGGTCACAACACCACCGGGGCTGTTGATATACATGCTGATTTCTTTTTTCGGGTTTTCCGATTCAAGGAACAGAAGCTGCGCAACGATCAGCTGCGCCATGCCGTCATGCACCGGACCGTTCACGAAAATGATGCGTTCCTTCAGGAGGCGCGAGAAAATATCGTAAGCGCGTTCGCCACGCGCGGTTTGTTCGACAACCATGGGCACAAGGTTGGCATAGGTCTCGATCGGGTCTCTCATCATCACTGCCTCGAATTGGGGACGCGCACGTCGATAACACGGGTTTTCCAAACAGAGTCTTAGTGGTCAGTTAGGGGGGCTTCAAGCCCAGCTGCCCGCTTTGCTCACTTTGGTCCTGCTTCCTATGGTGGGAAAAGATCAATGAAACACAAATACAGGGGCCAAAGGGCCCCTGCTGTTGTCAAAAAATGTCGTGATGGGTTTGCGGACCTAGCGTTCGCGCAGTGCCTCTGACCCGCGATAAAGCGGTTTCGTGAGATATTGTAGCACGGTTTTCCCACCAGTGTGCAATTCGACCGTCGCCTGCATGCCGGGACGAATCTCAATCTCGCGTTGGCGATCGGTCAAATCAGAGAGATCGACACGCAACGTCACCTTGTAGTGCGGCGGAATATCGGGACGACGGTCGTCCTTGAACGTGTCCGCCGAAATAAAATCGACCGTCGCGTTCAGGGTGCCGTAGATCGTGTAATCATAGGCCGAGAGTTTGATATTCGCATCTTGCCCTGTGCGGACGTTCGCAATGTCCTCGGGTTTGACATGGGCCTCAACGAACAACTCGTCGTCCAATGGGATGATCTGGAAAATCTCTTCCCCCGGACGGACAACGCCGCCAATGGTCGTGACGGCAAGGTTGTTCACCACACCACGCATCGGCGCGACGATGACCGTGCGGTTCAGCTGGTCCTGCGCCATGCGCAACTCTTGGGTCAGGGTGCCGATGATTTGCAGCACTTCTGAGTATTCATTCGCCCTTTCTAGCTCGGCTCCCGTCACAATGTCATTGTAGCGGTTCTGGGCATCCGAATGGGCTTTACGGGCGTTCGTCACTTCGAACAGCGCGACGATCTCGCGGCGATACATATCCTCCATCGAAGCCAATTCGCGCTCTGTCTCACGCAAGACCGCCTGCGCCCCGCTGATACGGCTCTGATAGTCCGCCTGACGCGCCTGCAGAAGCGCGCGTTCAGACGCAACGGTCGTCGGGCTGTGCTGTGCGAAAATCGGTGCCACCTCGAAATCGGTTTGGCCTGCCATCTCTGCCTCTAGGCGGGTACGGCGGATACTTGCGGCCACGAGTTGATCGGCAAGGTCATCCACAGCCGCCTGAAACTGCGTCCCTCGCAGCCGCGCGAGCACCTGACCCGGTTCAACAACGGAGCCTTCGCTGACCAAAAGCTCAGCGAGGATACCGCCTTCGAGGTTCTGAACGATCTGCGGACGGGCAGCGGAAATGATCTGACCATCGGCCCGAACGATTTCATCAACCCACGCAAACTTTGCCCAGATCAGGAACACCAGAACGGTCGCCACAACAAGCCAGATGATACGGCTAGAGGAACCGAGACCTTTTTCGAATTCTGCGTCTACCGTTGCCATTAGCCTGCTACCTTTTTGTTGCGCAGATGGGCCATGACTTCGTCACGCGGACCATCGACGGCCAAACGGCCATTTTGCAGAATAACGGTGCGCCCCGTCAGTTGCAGGATCGGCACGCGGTGCGTCGCGATGATCGCTGTGCGCTGACCCAGCCAATGGTCGAGACGAGACACCAGTGTCGCCTCAAGCGTTTGGTCGAGCGCTGCGGTCGGTTCATCCAGCAAACAGACCTTGGGATCCTGAAGCCACAACCGCGCCCAGCCAATCGACTGACGCTGACCAACGGACAAGCCCTGCCCCGCGTCCGAAATCGGCATATCGAGGCCTTTGGGATGCGAACGCACAAACGGACCAAGCCCCGCGAAATCGAGCGATTTCAGCAAACGTTCGTCATCGCGTTCGAGCATCGTCATATTGAGGTTGTCGCGCAGGGTGCCTGCGAACAGACGCACCTCTTGACCGAGGTAGCCAACATTCCGACGCAGGTCGCGCGGCATGATCTGGCCCATATCAACACCGTCGAGCATCACGCGACCACCCGTTGGCGGATAGAGACCCGACAGGATTTTGAGCAGCGTGGATTTCCCCGACCCGTTCGCACCGAGGATCGCAACCCGTTGTCCTGCTTCGATTTTAAGCGACGAAATATCAACCACGCGGTCGCTGTCTTCGTCGTATTTGAACATCAGATCGCGCAGTTCGAACGCACCATCGACGGTATCGCGGCGCAGGTAGCTGCGGGTTTCATCCATGTCTTGCGGTGCGTCAGCGACCTTGTCCAAGGCATCCAGTGCGGCCTTCACATTCGACCAGCGTGCCATTGTCGCCGCCAATTGCGTCAACGGGCCGAGCGTGCGGGAGGTCAGAATACCCACGGCGATAATCGTGCCGACGGTATATTCGCCCGAGAACACCATGAACGTGCCCGTCACAACTGCCGCAACATAGGTCGCCTGCTGGACGCCTTGGCTCCAGAAGGTGAGGGTCGAGGCCAGTTTGCGCTGTTCTGATGTGGCCAGAGAGTTCAGCGCCGACAATTCCGTCCACTGACGGCGGAACCGATCCTCGCCACGGGTGGCTTTGATCGTGTCGGATTCATAGACGATTTCGTGCAGAAGGCGGTTTGCCTTTGTGCTCGCCCCTTGGGTCTGGCGGGTCAGCGCGATCATCTTGCGCTGCAAGACAAAGCTCGGCGCGACCATGAGGACACCGCCCGCAAAGAGCACCCAAACCACGTTACCGCCGATCGACGCCACAAGCGCGAGGAACAGCACGATAAACGGCAAATCGGTCAGCGTGCCGATGGTCGAGGCGGTAAAGAATTCACGGATCGACCCAAATTCACGCACAGCGGAAAACGTCTGCGATGGGGAATTCGCGGCACCCGCTTTCATGCCCAGCACCTTATCAACGAGGAGCTGTTGCACTTTCATTTCGATCTGACGCCCTGCCCCGTCCATCAGACGGGCACGCGCGATACGTAAGAACGCTTCCAAGATCATCGCGAGGCCAGCGCCAATCGCCAGAACCCAAAGGGTCGCGGTGGATTGGTGCGGGATCACGCGGTCATAGACCTGCAAGGAAAACAGCGCGATCGCCACGGCCAAGAGGTTCGCAACGAACGACCCTACGGCCACTTCGGCCACGTGCCGGCGGAAGCGTTTCAATTCGCCCCAGAACCAGTGGGCCTTTTTGTCTTTCTCCGCATGGCGACGGGTCAGTTCACTCACCGCAACATCGGCACGCACAATCGTGCCTGTGAAAACGGGCATGAAATCAGACAGAGGCACCTCTGCGCGGTTTCCGTCGCAGGTGGTGTCATAGATAAAGAACGTGTTGCCCTGCTGTTCGAGCACGAGAACCATCTGGCCCGAGGTCATCTCGGCCAGCGCGGGCCAGAGCGTATTAACGGGCGTTGCGATCTTTTTGACCTTCGCCACCAGACCAGAATCCGACAGCGCACCTGCGATCCCAGCCGAAGTGATCGCATCGCCATCAGCGGAGACGATTTTTTCCAGAAGGTCCGCGCGGATCACATCGACGCCCAAAAGCCCCGCGTAGGTCGCGGCCAGATCGGCGCGAGCGCGAGCTTTGGGGGTAAAGCGGTCTTCGTAATGGGGTTCAGGCGCGGCAGCGGGTTGCTCTGCCTGCGTTTTGTCGGCCGTGGTTAGGCGGGTCACCTTACCGCCACGGGTGGCATTGATATCAAAGGCCAATACTGGGCCGGTCATATCCGTTCTCCGTCAACAAGAGTGCCGTGGATCGCTGCAATTCGAAGTTCCACTTTGGCAATGTCATATTGAATGACCACGGCGGCACGTTCTGTGCGCACCTTGGTCTCGAAGACGCCCACCACGTCATTCACGGTTCGCTGCCCTTCGCGAAGTTGGGCGGCGAAAATGTCATAGTTTGCAGCCGCTTGGGCCGCGAGAGTTTGTGCCTGCGCCATTTGACGTTGCAGGCTGCCCAGCTCGGCTTCCAATGCGCGCAGATCGCGGTTGGTATCCTCGCGGGTTTGACCGACACGCGCACGCGCGGCGGCTTCTTGGGCTTCGACGGCACGCATTGCTGCGCCATTGCCGAAGCCAAGGCCATTGGGAATGCCCACCCCAATGCCGAAATCTGATCCGTTGCTATTCACGGTGCCCGTTGCCGTCACACCCGGCAGGAACCCTGCGCGTTCAGCGCGTGCTGCGGCGATGCCGCGCTGCGCCTCTGCCTCGGCCTTGAGCACGCTCAAGGGCAACGCATTCGCGGCAGACGATTGGATCGCGGTCAGGCCATGCACGGTGTCCAGCGGACGGGCCGCCATCGCGTTCAACTCTGCCATCGCGGCCAAGGATGCCTCTTGGTCAGACAAGAGGTCCGACCTCATCTGTGCGAGCTTTTGTTCCACGATCTGCAGGTCTGCGCGGTTCGACACGCCACCCCGCACTCGTTCGCTCATCACATAGGCGAAATGGTTCATCCGCTCCAAAGCGGCAGCGTTCACGCCCGCGCGGGCCTGCATCGCCTCTGCGGTGATGTAGAGTTCGAGGGCATCCAGAACGCGACGGTTGGTATCTTGGGCCAAGGCAACGGCGGCCACCTCAACATCGGCGGCAGCGTAGTCGCGTTCCGCCTTACGGCGCCCGTTGTCAAAAAGGGTCTGTTCCACGACGAGGCTCGCCACCACGGACCCCAGCGAGGTCAGGCTCACATTCGGGCCGAGTGACGGGAGCCAATTCGACGATGCGGCCTCTGCCCGCAGACGTGCGGCCCGCAGATCGGCCTCAGCCGCGCGAGAGTTTGCGTCGAGGACAGCACTCGCCACTTCGGCGTAAGGACCATCTGGCAAAATGGAACGGCGGTTCAGGAGGCCTGCGATAATCTCGGATTCCGTGCCGTTTTCCATTTGCGGGCTCAGCACGGATTGCGGTTGGGTATCTTCGGCTGGCGAGAGGAAATTAAACGCATTGCGTGTAACGCCAATACCGCCCTCACCCGACCCCATGCATCCCGACAGGGCAGAGCCGAGCGCGAGCGCACCCAAAGCTTTGCCTATCGACCGCATGTTACCCACAACTACCTCAATTCTTCTGTCTTAACCTCATGGATCGGGCCACCCGTGGGGCAGCCCGTATCGGGATTAGATGATGACGTTGACGCCATCCTCGATGTAGAGCGTGTGGTTGCCGCCCAGCGTGTAGACGTGGAAGTCCGTGCCATCGACCGTCTCAACACCGCCTGCAACCGCGCCATTGATTGTGACCGTGTCGTCGGAACCGCCATGAATGGTCAATTCGTTCGAGCCTTTGGTCAGGTCTTCAATGTCGGATGCGGTCAGGGTCAGATCGCCATCTTCTGCAAAGCTGAGGTCAATCGCGCCAAAGTCGAAGTTATCGAGCAGCGGGTTCGCGATATCGACAACACCGCTGGATGCCTCATCGAGAACAACCAAGGTCGATGTTTCGTTACCAGCGTCATCCGTTGCAGACACAACGAGGTTCGTTTCATCCGCAATCGGCGTATCGAAATCGAGCCAGCCCGACATCGTCTGCGACGGCGTGAAGGTCAGCGGAGCCGCATGTTGACCGTCGGTCACATCGTAAAGTTCGATGTTCGCTGCATCGTCCGACACGATGATCGCCTCGATGCCTTGGCCGCTGACGATCTTGTGGTTCACGGTCGCGGCATCTGGACCGATGGTGTCGATTTCAACCACTTGAGTGGTTTCGCGGACGTTGCCAACCGCGTCGGTCGCCTTGATCGTGACATCCGCCGCATAGTCGCCCGAGCGGATTTCGTCTGCGTCAAAGGTCACTTCCCACGAACCGTCACGGCCTACGTTGGCCACACGGGTCATGCCGTCAAAGGTGACAAGAACCGTCGAACCCACCTCAACCGTGCCCGTCAGGGTGATCCCATCCTGAAGCTCGTAAGCGTTGGCAACGTTGTCGGTTTCGGTCGCATCGGCGGTCAGCGTATTCACAATGGTATCAACGCGCACGGTGTCCGAGATGGTGCTGACGTTGCCCGCAGGGTCGGTCGCACGGGCCACGATTGGCGCGGTGTATTCGCCGCTCGGAATTTCGCCAGCGGTGAACTCGACGTTCCACTGACCGTCAGACCCCGCATAAACGGTTTTCGTCACAGCGCTGCTGCCCGATCCAAAGGTCACGACGACCTTGGATAGAGGCTCTACCGTGCCGTTGACGTTGAACCCGTCAGAGGCTTCGTCGCCGCTGATCATGTCGTCGCCTTCGAACTGGATCGCAGCGAAGGCGTGGTTCACGACCTGAGTGTCGATATGGACAGTGTCCGATACGGTTTTGGAGTTGCCAGCCGCATCAGTGATCGACGCAGTGATATCGGCGTCATAGGTGCCTGTCGGGATTTCGGACGCAAGGAACTTGGACGACCATGTGCCTGCCGAATTGGCGACAACAGTGTGCGTTGCGCTGCCAAAGGTGACAGTGACCGGCAGTCCAGGTGTCGCGGTACCTGTGATGACAACACCGTCAGCCACTTCGACCGCATTCACAACGTCGTCGATTTCAATCGGCGCCGAGGACAGCGTCAGATCGCCAGCCACGGTATCAACGCGAACGCTTTGCGAGATTTGGCTGGTGTTGCCCGCCGCGTCAGTCGCAGTGATCACGAGTGCGGTATTGTATTCGCCTACAGCCAGCGTTCCCGCAGGATAGGTCACAGTCCAGCTGCCGTTTGCCGCAACGGTCGCAGGCAGAGTCACACCACCGAGGCTCACCGAAACGGTAGAGCCCGCTTCGACCATGCCGCTCGCGGTGATCGCTTGGCCTTGTTCAGAGAGGTTAACCACACCGTCGCCGCCCACTTGACCGTTCGTATGGGTCAATGTGTTGACGAAGGGGTCGAACGTCACGGAACCCGTGGTGGTTTCCACGTTGCCCGACCCATCCGTTGCAACGGCTTTCACCGTGAGGGTCGTCTCGATAGTCGGAAGCTCGGTGGCGATCCACGATGCGGACCATGATCCGTCGTTGCCCGCAGTCACGGTGCGGGTAAAGCCATTGAGCGTTACGGCGACAGAGGACCCAGCCTCTGCCGTACCAGTGAGCGTGATGCCGTCTGAGGCTTCTGCTCCGTTTGCAATCCCGTCGCCCTCAACTGCGCCAGAATTGATCGCGAGTCCCATCTCTGTATCGACATGGAACGAACCTGTGGTGGTTGCGGTGTTGCCCGCAAGATCGGTCGCAACAGCGGTAACCGTTGCGTCATAGGTGCCCTCGGGCAGATCGGTGGACGAGAACGTCGCCGACCACGAACCATCTTCGCCAGCCACGACCGTGTGGGTGACAGTGCCGATGGTTACGGCCACGCTTGCGTTGGCCTGTGCCATGCCAGTGACGGACACACCCGCCGCATGTTCGGATGCGTTCACCGTTCCATCGCCGCCGATGAGCGAGGTCGACATAGAGACTGACGTCTCAGTGTCGATCGCGACAGAGCCGCTGATGTCAGAAGTGTTGCCATAGGCGTCGGTCACCGAAACGGTCACGTCGAGGTTATATTCGCCCGTCTCAACCGCACCATCAGGCAATGTCAGGGACCATGTGCCGCCCGTTACAGTCGCCTCGTAGGCCATTCCGCCCACGGTCACCATGACGGTCGAACCCGTTTCAACAGTGCCCGAAAGCGTCACGCCGCCAGCGAGTTCTTGAGCGTTGATCAACAGATCGCCGCCGTTCGCACCTTCGTTCAAGGTTACTGTCGCGACGGTATCAACGACGATTTCAGCTGTGGTGGTCGATGTTTCTCCGCCGCTGGTGATCGTGACGGTCGCAGTTTCGGTATATTCGCCGCCTGGCAGATCACCAGGTTGGAACACAACTTCCCATGTGCCGTCTTCGCCAACGGTGGTGGTTTCGGTCACGCCACCTACGGTCACGGTCACTTCACCACCTGGGGTGCCTGTGCCGCCCAGTTCGATGCCGTTGTCATAATCGTTGCTGTTCACGACGGTATCTTCGGCTGCAGCGCCCGTTTGCGCAGTCACATAGACACCCGAGCCACCGCCCGAACCGCCGCCCGTCAGACCCGTGACAATCGCCGCGCCACCGATAGCCGCAGCGCCGACACCCGCGCCCGCACCAATACCACCAATCCCAGCCAAAAGCGGGGCAGCGAGCATGCCAACCTGATCGTCCTCAACAGGATAGACTTCGTTATATCCAGCGAGCTGAACCTCGGAGCCACGGAGGAAATAGAGATCGTCGTCAGGGCTCCATTTTCCAAAGGCTTCCGCCTCGGAGTAGTTCGCGTAGTAGAAACCATCGCTCACTTCGGCCAGTTCGACCTGTGCCAGAACACCGCCAGATGACAGGTAGAGGTCGTTTTCGGGGATACCTTCGGGGGTAAAGAACCCTTCGATCATGATCACACGACCATCGATCAAAACAACCTGAAGCGCCTGCCCCTGCCGAGAATACGACTGAACCTGCGCCCTCGAAAGGTTAAGGGAAATATCTTCATCTACGGAAACGATGATCGAAGCGGCTGCGCCATCACCTGCAACATTTCCGTGCTCAATTTGGCCCGCGGAATCGCGGACTACGAACTCAATCGCCGACATAAAATACTACTCCGCCTCGGATTTCCGGCTCACGTTAGATGGAGTCCGGTTATTCTTTTGATATGAAGCTATCCGAATGGATCATCAATTACTAGTGAAAAAATTTCACTATTCCCCAATTTCTACCATACGCCCCTAGTCTTAGGGGTAGGTTCGGGCGATGGCGACGTTCAACGCGCCGCCCAGCAGGACCAAATAAGCCGATAAATAAAACCACATCAGGAGCGCTACGACCGCACCGAGCGACCCATAGACCTGATTATAATTTCCGAAATTTGCGATGTAGGCCGAAAAGGCTATCGACACCAAATACCACAGGCAAACCGCGACAAAGGCCCCCACGGTCACCCAGCGGGATCGCGGAGAGGCATGAGGTCCGTAGCGATACAAAATCCCCAAAGCCGCTAAGAGGACAAAGAGCGCCACAGCCCAGCGGATCAATTCGATCAATCCGCTCCATTCATTGGCGAGCGGGACAAAGGCAATCGCGATGGGGGCCGCAACAACGACGATCAGCGCGATCAGCGCCACACCAATCATCGCCACCGTCATCACAAATGCGGTCACAGCGTGCCGAACCCCTGACCGCGTTTGCCCCGAATAGATCGCGTTCAATCCCCGCAGCATCGCGCCAACACCCGCCCGCGCCGACCAGAGCGCGATGGCAAGTGACACAAACGACGCCCACCCCAGCGTCGTAGCCCCTGCCCCAAGCAACCGATCAATCTGTGCCTCAAACAAGGTGAACACATCCGCAGGGATCACGTCCCGCAACAGGTCGAGCTGTTCGGCGATCACGACAGGGTCCGCTACGATGCCAAACATTGCGATCGACGCCGCAAAGGCAGGAAAGATCGAAAACATCCCATAAAACGCCACGCCCGCAGAGATCAGGTCGAGGTCGTTTTTCCCCAGCACATCGTGGAAGGATCGCCAGATCAGAACAATGCGCGAGAGGGACAGGTCAGCCATAGGGCTAAAATGGGCCGCGGGTTGGGGCTTTGCAACCGATTAGCTGCTCTGCGACAACCCGCCCAAGGTGTTCAGCAGAAACTGGTTGAAGACAGGCGAACAGGCCGCCCCCATAGCGCGTGCGTTGCGGCCCACGGTGCCTTCGGCAATCACAGGCGGGAACAAACCGCGCTGGTCGAGGTCGACGATATTTTCGCGGACGCGGTTGATCAGTCGTGTCCGCACTTCGGCGGGGAACGCCCCGTCGATCACCACGGCCTCAAAGTCGATCACTGCGCAAACGGTCAGTGCCGCCCGCGCAAGGTGCCGCGCGGTGTAGTCGATCCAGTTATCGAGAACTTCGGGGAAATCATGCCAGTCCTGAGGCGAGGCCCAGATCCGTGCGGGTTCAATCCCCTTACGCGCCAAATCCGCCTCAAGACGGTAGAGCGACGCCACATCGATCAACTGCTTATCTTCGCCCGTGGACAAACGGATCGGCAGCGACCCGAAGGCCCCCGCATTGCCGCGTGCGCCCTCAAACACCGCATGGTTCAGAACCACGCCACCGCCGATAAACGACCCAACAAAGAAGTAAGCAAAGTCACGATAAGTCCGACCGAGGCCGTAAACATGTTCCGCCCGACAAGCCGCAGTGGCGTCGTTTTCGATGAACACAGGCAGATTGGTGAACTGAGCAATCTCAGCCGCGAAATCCAGATCACGCCACGCGGCAATGTCGTTTGGCGGCGCACCGATGGTTTCGGACCAATTCCAAATCTCGAACGGCATTGCGATGCCGATACCCGAAATGCGATCTGCCGCCTGATCGCCCAGCGCCTCGCGGAACGAGGCCAGCCCTGATTTCAGGAAACCAACAATCGCGTCGGGCATGGGGTAACGATAGGTCGTCTGAAGCAACTGCCGTGTGTTGCCGAGAAAGTCGGTCAAAACGAGGTCAGCACTACGGCGGCCGATCTTCATACCGATCGAATAGAGACCGTCGGGGTTCAGCCCCATCGGAATGGACGGCTTGCCCACGCGGCCACGCTGCGGCGCACCCCGTTCGAGGAGGCCGTCAGATTCAAGGCTGCGCAGGATCACCGACACCGTTTGCGGCGACAGCCCTGCGCGGCGGGCAATCTCTACCCCCGGCATGGCGCCGCTGCGCTGGATCATAGAAAGAACGAGACGCTCGTTATAGTCGCGCAGCCCAGACTGATTGGACCCGCGGAACACCTGCGGATCACCAGTGGATTGGTCCTGACTTTCGTCTTGGCTGCGGTCGTCGAGTTTCATGTGCTCTTTCAAAGTGGATTAGGGTTCGATGACCCCTTTTCGTAGGATCACATTCGCATAAAGCGCGGGCTCGCTCGTGGCAACAATTGTATGTGCCTGTCGAATACGCGGATATAGATCGTCGCCAGACATCGCACGCACGGCTACATCGGGGACCATAGAGGCAATCACGGCGTCAATCTCATGGTGGATCGGCGCGAATTGGGCGGGATCATTGAACTGAGCCGAACGGAAAATCGCATCGGGGACAGCGCGGTCAATCGGCATCACTGCCAGAATCGCCTTGAGCACGGGGACCAATTCCAGCCCATCCGCACGCACGACACGGCGACCATGTTCCAGCGCAGGATAGTTTCCATCCACAATCGCGATTTCGTCACCATGACCCATGGATCGCAACGTATAAAGCAAGTCCGGCCCTAATAGCGCAGGGATACCGATAAGCATTTTAATGTCCTTTTAGACCTCTTCCTGACTCCTGAAAGTGCCGATCACATTTGGAACTGTCAATAAGTAAATAAGATTGATTTATTTATTGACGAACGCCGACGAATCGAGTTGTCTATGGGCAATCCCAGAGCGGAGGTGCGATGGGATAGAGCGGATCAAACACGGTCCGTATCTGGAATTCTTGGGAGGAAACCATGAAAAAACTTCTCGCCGGTTCGGCACTTGCTCTTGTTGCTATGTCTGGTGCGGCTATGGCCGAAAGCCATTCCGCAGGCACCCTGTGCCTCATCACGAAAAACAACACCAACCCGTTCTTCGTGAAAATGCGCGAAGGCGCTGAAGCACGCGCTAACGAGCTGGGCATGAACCTGATGGCGTTCGCTGGTGTAACCGATGGCGACGCTGCTCCGCAGATCTCCGCAATCGAAAACTGTGTTGCTGCTGGCGCAAAAGGCATCCTGATCACCGCATCGAACGACTCGGTTACTCCGGCTCTGATCGACGCACGCGCTGCTGGCGTTCTGGTTATCGCACTCGATACCCCGCTCGCTGATCCGGAAGCACAGGACATGACCTTTGCAACCGACAACTTCGAAGCTGGCATCTTGATCGGTAAATGGGCTGCTGCAACCCTCGGTGACGACGCTGCGAACGCAAAAATCGCAATGCTCGACATCAACAAAGACAACATCTCTGTTGACGTTGCACGTGACACCGGCTTCCTCGTTGGCTTCGGCATCGAAGTTCCTGACCTGACTGTCATGGGTTCGGAAACCGACCCGCGCGTTATCGGTCACGAAACTTCGAACGCTTCGGTTGAAGGCGGCGTAACCGCGATGGAAAACCTCCTCGCTCGTGACCCCGACATCAACGTTGTCTACACCATCAACGAACCTGCTGCTGAAGGCGCATACCAGGCACTGGTTAACGCTGGCAAAGAAGAAGGCGTTCTGATCGTTTCCGTTGACGGCGGCTGCCCAGGCGTTGAAAACGTGAAATCTGGCGTCATCGGCGCAACCTCGCAGCAGTACCCGCTGCTGATGGCATCCAAAGGCGTTGAAGCTGTTGCAGCATACATCGCTGACGGTTCGAAGCCGTCCGCGTCCGAAGGTCTGACCTTCTTCAATACAGGCGTAAACCTGATCACCGACAAGCCGGCAGAGGGCGTACCGTCCCTGACCAGCGCTGAAGGCCTTGAAATCTGCTGGGGCTAAGTTCCACAGTATGACTACACTGGTAAAGGGCGGCAGCGCGCCGCCCTTTATCTATCCACCGTCACGCGTTTCGTACGCAAGGGAGGGCACCGGACGAAATGAGCACCCAAACAGAATCCAAAAAACCAATTAACGAATTCGAAGTAGGCCTAGACAAAGCCGATAAGGCCGTCGCCTCCTTCGCGCAGGACGATAAGACACTTACGCACGTCCTCCGCAAATTCCTGCGGGATTACCCCACCACTATTCCGGCACTTGTCCTGATCGTCAGCATTTTGTTCTTTGGCGCATTCGCCAATAACTTCATGACGCCGGGCACACTGTCGTTGGTTCTCAAGCAGGTGACTGTGACGGGTATCGTTGCCGTTGCTCAAACGCTGATCATTCTGACCGCAGGTATCGACCTCTCGGTTGGTGCGATCCTCGTGCTCTCGTCTATCATCATGGGCAAACTGTCCGTTGACTTCGGCCTGCCGCCATTCCTCGCCATTTCGATTGGCCTGTTCTTTGGCGGTCTGATGGGGTGGTTCAACGGTATCCTCGTGACCGTGATCAAACTGCCGCCGTTCATCGTGACGCTCGGCACGCTGTCGATCTTTACCGCGCTCAAGCTCTGGTATTCGGCATCGCAGTCAATCCGCGGCTCTGACATCCGCGAAACTGCGCCGTCACTCCTATTCTTTGGCGAACGGATATCCTTTGCCGGGTTCCAAATCACCTATGGCGTTGTCGCGCTCTTGGTACTGGCTGGCCTCGTTTATTACATGCTCAACCACACCGCTTGGGGCCGTCACGTGATGGCAATCGGCGATGACCCAGATGCTGCGATGCTCTCTGGTATCCGCATCAACCGCACCTTGGTTTCGGTCTACGCCTTTGCTGGTCTGATCTGCGCCTTTGGTGGCTGGGCTGCTGCGGGCCGCGTTGGGTCGATCTCTCCCATCGGCTTTGACGACGTGAACCTGCAATCCATCACCGCGGTTGTGATCGGCGGCACCTCTCTGTTCGGTGGTCGCGGTTCGGTGATCGGCTCGGTTCTGGGTGCGATTATCGTGGGCGTCTTTACCACTGGCCTCTCGCTGGGTGGCGTGGACGACTACTGGCAACAATTTGCAGCGGGCTGCCTTGTTCTTGTGGCGGTCGCTCTTGACCAATGGCTGCGGAGGGCCACGAAATGACGAACGTGCAACCTATCCTATCCGCACGCGGGCTGATGAAACGCTATGGTCAGGTTGTGGCCATGAACGGCGCAGACTTCGACCTGTATCCCGGCGAAATCACTGCTGTGATCGGCGACAACGGCGCGGGCAAATCCACCTTGATCAAAGCTTTGTCGGGGGCAGTTGTTCCCGACCACGGCCAGATCTTCTTGGAAGGCAAAGAGGTCCACTTCAAACGGCCAGACGATGCGCGCAATGCGGGGATCGAAACCGTTTACCAGAACCTCGCGCTGTCCCCTGCTCTGTCGATCGCCGACAACATGTTCTTGGGCCGTGAGTGGCGCAAACCGGGCCTGTTGGGCAAAGTGTTCCGCAAAATGGACCACGCTCGTATGCAGGACTTCGCGCGCGATAAGCTGAACGATCTGGGCCTGATGACCATTCAGAACATCAACCAAGCGGTTGAGACCCTCTCTGGTGGTCAGCGTCAGGGTGTTGCTGTAGCACGCGCTGCGGCGTTCGGATCCAAGGTGATCATCCTCGACGAACCGACAGCTGCGCTTGGCGTAAAAGAAAGCCGTCGCGTTCTCGAACTGATCCAAGACGTGCGCTCGCGTGGTATTCCGATCATCCTGATCAGCCACAACATGCCCCACGTGTTCGAGCTTGCTGATCGCATCCACGTTCACCGCCTTGGTCAACGTTTGTGCGTGATCGACCCGAAAAAACACACCATGTCGGACGCCGTTGCCTATATGACTGGCGCAAAAGAACCGGATACGGAATTGGAACTGGCGTAAATGGCCAACTTCACCGACCTGACGAACAAAGTAAATGTGGTCCTCGATGCTATCGAGGGCCATATTGCCTCAAAGCCCCGCCTGATCGTCGCCATCACAGGCGCCCCTGCCAGCGGGAAATCCACCCTCTCCGAAGAGCTCTTGCGTCGTCTGAAGATCAAAAAGATCGATGCACAGATCGTTCCGATGGACGGGTTCCACCTCGACAACCGTATCTTGGACGAGATGAACATGCGGCCCCGCAAGGGTGCGCCCGAAACGTTTGACGCTCACGGGTTTATCCAGCTTATCCGCACCATCCGCGAGGGTCGCCCCGCCTATTACCCTGTCTTCGACCGTCCTCGTGACATCGCCATCGCAGGCGCTGGTCTGGTCAGCCCAGAGTGCCAAGTCATCATCGTCGAAGGCAACTACCTGATGTTTGATGAGGACCCGTGGCGCGAACTTGCCCCGATGTGGGATCTCACCATCCGTTGGGATGTGCCTCTGCCTGAACTGCGGGCGCGTTTGATCCAACGTTGGCTGTCGCTCAACCATTCGCGCACCAATGCCGTGCGCCGCGCCGAAGGGAACGACATCCCGAACGCCGAACGCGTGCTCGCCCATGCGTTACCCTGCGACATCACCCTGCCTGCATTAGGCGCGCTGTAGCGTTTCGGGTTGCTCCTGCCTACCAGCAGAATATTCTGTGTCCCATAGTCGCCCACCTACGCGGGGGGCCACATTTGTTTCCGAAGGACACTGTTATAATGACCAAGATCACCGTCCCGACCCAGCCAATTGAGGGCCAAAAACCGGGGACGAGCGGGCTTCGCAAGAAAACGCGCACCTTTATGGAGCCGCATTTTCTTGAAAACTACGTGCAGGCGATTTTTGATGGGATCGGCGGCGTTGCGGGGAAAACCCTGCTCGCTGGTGGGGACGGTCGCTATTTCAATGACCGCGCGATCCAAGTCATCCTGCGTATGGCCGCCGCCAATGGCGCTTCGAAGTGCGTCGTTGGGCAAAACGGGATTTGTTCGACCCCTGCCGCGTCGAACCTCATTCGCAAATACCAGATGGACGGCGGGTTGATCCTCTCGGCCTCGCATAACCCTGGTGGCGTGGATTATGACTTCGGGCTGAAGTTCAACGGCGCAAACGGTGGCCCTGCGTCAGAGGCCGTCACCGACCGCATCTATGCCATTACGCAAACCATCCGCGAATACCACATCCTAGAGGCCCAAGACGTGGACCTCAGCCGCATCGGCACCTCCACCCTCGGCGATATGCAGGTTGAGGTGATCGACCCTGTGGCTGATTATGCTGACCTGATGCAGAGCCTCTTTGACTTCAATGCGATCCGCGCGATGTTCCAGTCGGGCTTCACCATGCGGTTCGACGCGATGCACGCGGTCACAGGCCCCTACGCAAAGGCGTTGATCGAAGGACAACTGGGTGCTGCCGCAGGAACGGTCGTGAACGGCACCCCCCTGCCCGACTTTGGCGGCGGACACCCCGACCCGAACCCGATCTGGGCGCACGAGCTGATGGCGCTCATGACGAGTCCCGATGCCCCCGATTTCGGCGCGGCCTCTGACGGCGACGGCGACCGCAATATGATCGTGGGCAAGGGTCTGTTTGTCTCGCCCTCCGATAGCCTCGCTATTCTCGCGGCAAACGCGCACCTCGCCCCGGCCTATAAGGACGGAATCGCAGGGATTGCCCGTTCGATGCCAACGTCTGCCGCTGCGGATCGGGTCGCAGAACGGCTAGGCATTGAGAGTTTCGAGACACCGACAGGCTGGAAGTTCTTTGGCAACCTTCTGGACGCGGGCCGCGTCACCATTTGCGGTGAGGAAAGCGCAGGCACGGGATCGGACCACGTGCGTGAAAAGGACGGCCTCTGGGCGGTGCTCTTGTGGCTCAATATCATGGCGGTCACGGGCAAACCCGCGACGCAAATCCTACGCGATCACTGGGCCGATTATGGCCGCAACTACTACAGCCGTCATGACTATGAAGATGTCGATGTCGACAGCGCCAATGCGGTGATGGACGGACTGCGGGCAAAGTTCGCCACCCTCATCGGCCAGCAATTCGGCCCGCTGACGGTGAGCAGCGCGGATGAGTTCGCCTATGACGATCCCGTTGACGGCAGCCGCAGCGAACAGCAGGGCATACGCATCGGCTTTTCGTCTGGTGGGCGCGTTGTGTTCCGTTTGTCGGGCACGGGCACAGTGGGCGCGACCCTGCGGGTCTACCTCGAAGAGCTAGAGACCGACCCGACGAAATTGGACCAAGACCCCCAAGAGGCATTGGCCCATATCATCGCAGCCGCAGAGGCGATGGCAGGCATCACCACCCATACGGGCCGTGATACCCCGAATGTAATTACTTAACCAAACGCAGCGCGGGCTGTTCGATCACCTCGCGCGACACAACTTCACCTTTGAACGCGAGCACGGGATGACGCTGCGCATCCCCGATCGCGCTCACGTTCACCAAGGCTTGGCTAAACGGCTTTTTGCCTGTGTTCGGACGAAAATCGTAGTTCATCACACGGATCGACGGGCGCGGTGTGCGACCGATCTTTAATTGGAAGAAATGAAACCCAACCTTACCCAGTGATACCTTTAATGACTTTTTGCGCATGACACGCTCCAATAGGTAGCAGACATGCCAAAGGTATTAAATTTTATTCGAACGTATATTCTTATTGTCTGATCAGCCCTGAAATACCCGCATTTGTGACTTTTGGAACAACAGATTTCGCGGAAAAGTCGGGGCCGATAATCCATCCGAAACCCATAGGTTGCATCAGAACCGCCCCTTGGCGTGGGGTGAGGCCCATGTCAGCCAAATTGCAGCCGTCCATGTGAACTGCGGCCCGCCCGCAGGGGCACCGTCGAGTGGGCTGAAATATTCCCAGAACCCATGTTCCGCGATGAGCTTTTGCGTCTGTTTGCGCAGCCGTTCGGCGTGGACCGTATGCCCCGTTTCCGCGAGCCCGATCCCGATCAGCGCGTTCACCATCCCCCACACAGGCCCGCGCCAATAGCGAAGGTGGTTAAAATGCGGGTCCTCGGGATCGTTCGACGGAATACCAAAGCCCACCTGCCCGATGATCCGATCATAATGCGCAAGCATCCGATCATCTTTGATCCCCGCAAACCAACAGAGGAACGACGCGCTCGACAGCGAATTGGTAAACGTGCCCGTCCGCACATCGACTGAATCGTAGTGACCGCGATCAGGGTTCCAATGACGCTCCACCCCTTGCTTGAGTGTCTTGATCCAGCCTTCGATCTCCTCGACGCCGTGATCCAGTTCGACCGCGATATGCAACAGATCGCGGCAGGCCCGCAGGAAAAGGAAGGTCATTCCGACATCGGCCACGCGAAATGGGCCGTGGTCGCGGATGTGGTCCTCATCATACCCACAATCGCGGTTGAATTGGACCAGCGCGAGGTAGCGGTCGTAGTCCTCTTTCTTGGGCCGCATGGCGGGGTCGACGTGATCAATGTCGCGCCGATGGTATTCGCCGACGTTCGACCCATCCACATTGGCCAGCGCCGTGTCCCAATCCACCGCATTATCGCGTCCAGATTCCCAAGGATGCGTGATCACCACCATCCCCTCGTGCAGACGATATTTGACGAACCACCGATGCCACGACACCAGCCGGCCATACATCAGCTCCATATGCACGCGGCCATAGTGTTTGTCGGCCTCATAGACCGCACGCACCATCGTCGCCGCAATCGGGGGCTGGGTGATGCCAGAGGTATGCGGCACCCGTTCGACGTTCCAAATATCAGGGCCAGGGAAATAACCGATGGCCTGTTTGTGGAACACGATATGCGGGACCATCCCGTTGTCCCATTGGCCCGTGAACAAGGTCTCGATCTCGGCCCACGCGCGACGCGGATCATGGGTGGAAAACCCCCACGCGGCAAAGGCACTGTCCCAGTTCCATTGATAAGGATACAGCCCCTTGGTCGGGACGGTGTATAAACCGCGGTCGTTTTCCTGAAGGATCTTGCGGGCTTTTTTATCGATTTTATCGTAATTCATCCGTGGTCCTTTCCCCTGTCCCGACCGTATGCGCCTCGGACCTGTGGGTTTAGTCGCCAGCCCCGAACGCGGCGACGTTTGGGCCAAAACCTGCGCAGTGCCCTTTTATTAGGCAGCTTTGCCCATCGGGGTAGCAAGGGTGGGACCAATCACCGCACAAGGATAGGTTGCCAAACGGGTCGTCAGGCAGTGACACTCGACCTCGAAAAGGCCTATCTCACTGACCCTTCGTAAAATATTTTAAATTTCACATATAATTTACGACTTATGCGTCAGAACTGTTGACAAGAGGGTTGCGAGGCCGCATATACATTTCTAAATTCAAATGTATGCAGATATATACCGACCTGTGATACATCTGAGCGAAACAACCGATTGTGCCCCACCCCGCGGGCGACCGAGGAGACCAGACATGACCGATTACCCTGTAAATATGGATGTAAAACCAGAAGTTACCGCGTTTTTCGACCCTGCGACTTGGACCATTTCCTATGTGGTCAAAGACCCAGCATCGAACAAATGCGCGATTGTCGATTCTGTCATGGACATCGATTACGCCGCTGGCCGTATCACCTATGAATCGGCAGATGCGCTGATCAAACACGTCGAAGACAACGGTCTAGAACTGGAATGGCTGCTCGAAACCCACGTCCACGCTGACCACCTCTCGGCTGCGCCATATATCCAGAACAAACTGGGCGGCAAAATCGGCATCGGCAAGAATATCACCATCGTTCAGGACGTGTTCGGCAAGGTGTTCAACGAAGGCACCGAATTCCAGCGTGATGGTTCGCAGTTCGATGCTCTGCTCGAAGATGGCGACATCCTCGAAATCGGTGAGCTAAAGCTGACCGTGATGCACACTCCGGGTCACACCCCCGCTTGCATGACCTACGTCACTGGCAACGCGGCCTTTGTGGGCGACACCCTGTTCATGCCAGACGGCGGTTCTGCTCGTGCGGACTTCCCGGGTGGTGACGCAGGCACGCTCTATGACTCGATCCAAAAGGTTCTCGCGCTGCCTGACGACATGCGTCTGTTCATGTGCCACGACTACGGCCCGAACGGTCGCGACATCGAGTGGGAAACCACCGTAGGCGCAGAGAAAGAGCACAACATCCACGTCGGCGCTGGCAAAACCAAAGAAGACTTTGTCAAATTCCGCACCGAGCGTGACGCGCAGCTCGACATGCCACGCCTGATCATTCCGTCGCTGCAAGTTAACATGCGCGCAGGCGAAATCCCGACCGACAAAGACGGTCGCCCAATGCTCAAAGTACCAGTGAACGGCCTCTAAGGGCCGTTCCTTTTTATAATAAAAACGAGGGGAGACATCATGGACATCAAGGATATCAACAAACGCATCAGCGTGAGCCCACAGATCACTGCAGCCGACGTTAAGGCGATTGCAGACGCGGGCTTTCGTGCCATCATCTGTAACCGTCCCGACGGCGAAGGTGCTGACCAACCAACCTTTGAAGAGATCGACACCGCGGCTAAGGCTGCTGGTCTCGAAACGCTCTACCTGCCGATCGTATCGGGCAAGGTTGAGGACGCGGATGCCGCGAAATTCGGTGACGCCCTTGATGCGCTCCCTGGTCCCGTTTTGGCCTACTGCCGCACAGGCACCCGTTCCGCGACCCTCTGGTCGCTGAGCCAAGCGAAATCCCTGCCCGTCTCTGACATCCTCGCAGCAACGAAATCCGCTGGCTACGACATGGGCGGCGTTGTGCGTCGTATCGCAAACGGCGGCAAAACCCCGACCGACAACACCGACGCATCGTTTGACGTTGTGATCGTCGGCGGTGGCGCAGGCGGTATCGCAGTGGCCTCGTCGCTGAAGGCTCGCAAACCTGACCTCGACATCGCGGTGATCGACCCTGCCGACATCCACTACTACCAGCCCGGCTGGACGATGGTTGGCGCGGGCGTCTTCCACCCCCAAGAAACTGCAAAAACCATGGGCAGCCTCATTCCCAAAGGCGTCCACTGGATCAAATCGGCGGTTGCTGCTTTTGAACCCAAAGACAACGCTGTCATCCTCGATGGCTGTCGCGTGGTTGGCTACAAACGCCTGATCGTTGCACCGGGCATCAAACTCGACTGGAACCGCATTGAAGGCCTCGTGGATACGCTCGGCAAAAACGGCGTGACCTCGAACTACCGCTATGACCTCGCCCCTTACACTTGGAAACTCGTGCAAGAGCTGAAAGAGGGCAAAGCGCTCTTCACCCAGCCGCCGATGCCGATCAAATGCGCAGGTGCTCCGCAAAAAGCGATGTATCTCTCGGGCGACCACTGGTTCAAAAATGGTGCTCTGAAAAACATCGACATCCAGTTCATGAATGCTGGTGGCGTGCTCTTTGGCGTCAAAGACTACGTGCCTGCACTGGAAAAATACGTTGAGAAATACGACGCATCGCTGAACTTCTTCCACAACCTGATCTCGATCGACGGCCCCGCGAAGAAGGCGACCTTTGCCGTCGCGAAACCCGAAACCGAAGCCACCACTGTCACCGTCGATTTCGACATGATCCACGTGGTTCCGCCGCAGGTCGCACCAGACTTCATCCGCGTATCGCCGCTGGCTGACGCCGCAGGTTGGGTTGATGTGGACCAGTCCACGCTGCGCCACAAAACCTACGACAACATCTGGTCGCTGGGCGATGTGATGAACGCTCCGAACGCGAAAACCGCTGCTGCGGCACGTGTTCAGGCGCCTGTTGTGGCTGAAAACGTCTGCGCAGACATCGACGGCAAATCGGCTGTCGCACAGTATAACGGCTACGGCTCCTGCCCGCTCACCGTCGAACGCGGCAAGATCGTTCTGGCTGAATTCGGTTACGGCGGTGCGCTGCTGCCGTCCTTCCCGAAGTGGATCAACGATGGCACCAAACCGTCGAAGCTGGCGTGGTGGCTCAAAGAAACCGCGCTTCCGCCGATCTACTGGAAGGCCATGCTGCGTGGCCGTGAATGGATGATCAAACCTGAAAAGGTAACCGCGAAATAACGACCTTCCTGTTCCGGTGTCCATGCCGGAGCAGAAACTGGCGGGGCCTTCGCCGGCTCCGCCGTTCTTTTTCTCTCCTCCGCCAAGGTGTTGCCCATGGCCCTCTCGCCACTCACAAAATATCTCCCGGTCCTTCAATGGGGCCGCACCTATAACAAAGAAGCCTTCCAGAACGACCTCGTCGCCGCTGTGATCGTGACGATCATGTTGGTGCCACAGTCGCTGGCTTACGCGCTCCTCGCAGGTCTGCCCGCTGAGGCGGGTATCTACGCGTCGATCGTGCCGATCATGCTCTACTCCGTCTTTGGCACCTCGCGCGCGCTGGCCGTTGGTCCTGTGGCCGTTGTGTCGCTGATGACCGCCGCCGCGATTGGCAAGGTCGCCCAATCGGGTGACATCGGATACGCCACTGCCGCGCTGACGTTGGCGTTCCTTTCGGGCGTCATGCTCTTGGGCCTTGGCCTGCTGCGGTTGGGCTGGATCGCGAACTTCCTATCCCACCCTGTGATCGCGGGCTTTATCACCGCCTCGGGCGTCCTCATCGCATCGAGCCAGATCGGCCATATCCTCGGCATCTCGATCTCGGGCCACTCGCTGCCGCATATGTTCGAAAGCCTGTTTGAGAACTTCACCAAACTGAACTTTATCACGCTCTTTATCGGCGTTGCGGCCACCGCGTTCCTGTTCTGGGTGCGCAAGGGCCTCAAACCGCTCCTTCTGTCCAAAGGCGTGCCGCCGAAACTCGCGGACGTACTGACCAAGGCTGGCCCCGTTGCTGCCGTCGTCGTCACCACCGCTTTCGTTGCGCTGTTCCGTCTGGATAACTGGGGCGTCAAAGTGGTCGGCGAAGTCCCGCAGAGCCTGCCACCCTTCACCATGCCCGACCTCTCGTTCGATCTGATCGGCAAACTCTTTGTCCCTGCCCTCCTGATCTCGATCATCGGCTTTGTTGAATCGATCTCGGTCGCGCAAACCCTTGCCGCAAAGAAACGTCAGCGCATCACCCCTGACCAAGAGCTGATCGGTCTGGGCGCTGCAAACATCGGTGCGGCTTTTACAGGCGGCTATCCGGTCACGGGTGGCTTTGCCCGTTCGGTTGTGAACTTTGACGCAGGTGCAGAAACCCCTGCGGCTGGTGCCTTCACCGCTATTGGCCTCGCCATTGCCGCGCTCGCCCTCACCCCGCTTCTCTACTTCCTCCCCAAGGCAACGCTGGCCGCAACAATCATCGTCGCTGTCTTGTCGCTCGTTGACTTCTCGATCCTGAAACGGTCGTGGGGCTATTCCAAACCCGACTTCTTTGCGGTGGCTGCAACCATCCTGATGACCTGGGCCTTTGGTGTGGAAACGGGCGTGTCGTCAGGTGTTGGCCTCTCGGTCCTTCTGTATCTCTTTAAAACATCGCGCCCGCACATCGCCGAAGTGGGCCTGATGGAAGGCACCGAACACTTCCGCAACATCAAACGCCATCAAGTGAAAACCGATGACCGTCTGGTGATGATGCGCGTCGATGAAAGCCTCTACTTCGCCAACGCACGCTTCCTCGAAGATTACATCTACGACCGTGTGCAGGCTGATTGTGGCATCGAACATGTGGTGCTGATGATGTCGGCGGTGAACGCCATCGACTTCTCCGCCCTCGAAAGCCTCGAGGCCATCAACGCCCGCCTCAAAGATATGGGCATCAAACTGCACATGTCCGAAGTCAAAGGCCCCGTGATGGACCGCCTCCAGACCGCGCATTTCCTGCACGACATGACGGGCGAGGTGTTCCTCTCGCAATACGAGGCGATGGCCAAGCTCACAGGCATGACTGCCGCCAAAGCAGCCGAATAACCAAAAAGGGCGCGACCATCCGGTTCGCGCCCTTTTTCTATGGTCTCCAACATGGTCTACGATTTCGTTAACCAATGTATGAAGCTGAGGCTTATCAGTATCTTAGGTGATTTTGGTGGTACCCGCGGCCGGACTCGAACCGGCACGGCACTAAGGCCAAGAGATTTTAAGTCTCCGATGTCTACCATTCCACCACGCGGGCACGAGGGTGTTTTGCCCTGCCCCGCGCCGATGGGCAAGGGGCGAAAGGCGCAAAAGCCGCTTTGACGGAATTATCCGCCCGTGGCGACAGGACCGACGCCTTCTTCTTTGACGGCCTGCATCGCAACATAGGTCGATGTATTCGCCAAATACGGCAGGGTCGAGATTTTCTCTGCCAGAACAAGCCGATACGCGGACATCGACGCCGTGCGAACCTTGAGCAGGTAGTCGAACTGACCCGCAATCAGGTGACACTGTTCAATCTCTGGCACGCGAATGACGGCAGCGTTGAACTCGGCCAAGGCCGACTCGCGAGTGTCGGTCAGTTTCACCTCGACAAAGGCCACGTGATCGCGCCCCAAACGGATCGGGTCAAAGAGCGCGCGATAGCCACGGATCAGCCCTGTTTCCTCAAGCCGCTTCAAACGCGCTTGGGTCGGGGATTTCGACAGGCCGATCCGACGCGACAGCTCGGTCACACTGATCCGCCCCTCAATCGCGACGATATCCAAAATCTTACGGTCGAATGCGTCCAGATCAGAACTATGGTGGATCATCTTGGCCTCTCTCACAGCAATATCGCCTCAAACTCGGCGATTTTGACAGTGAATGCGCCGCGAAAGGCGAACCTTCAAGGTAAATTTACGGCAAACAGGCCTAACGTGCGGTAAATCTGGAAATTTAGCGCAAACATGCGCCGCAGCCGTTCGCAACGGCATCAAGAATTCCGTAAATGTCCTGCATTTTGGGCAAAATCAGGCCATCTAACGAAAAAGGACCGCACCCTGCGGCGCGGTCCTCAAATCTAACAATCGATCAGCGATTACGCTGCCGCGCCACGGATCACTTTCGCAAACGGGCCGAACATGGATTCGTTCGCGCAGATCAGGTTGCCATCCTCAAGGATGTTACCGTCTTCGTGAATCGGCTCCAGTAGAGCACCTGCTTCGCGCACGATAACGAGGCCAGCAGCGATATCCCACGGCTTCAAACGGCGTTCCCAGAAGCCGTCGAACCGGCCAGCCGCGACATAGGCAAGGTCTAGAGACGCAGCGCCCAGACGACGCACACCCGAGGTCGCGGGCAGCAATTGACCGAGGTCACGCAGAGTCTGCGGCAGATCCGTGCTACCAGCAAACGGGAGGCCCGTTGCAAAGATACCGTCGATCAAACGGTGACGACCCGACACACGAATACGTGTCTCGTTCATCCATGCGCCCGACCCTTTTTCGGCATAGAACATCTCGTCTTTGACGGGGTCATAAACCACGCCCGCAACGATTTGGCCCTTATGTTCAAGGGCAATCGACACAGCCCAGTGACCCAGACCGTGTAAAAAGTTGGTGGTGCCATCAAGCGGATCAACGATCCAGCGACGGGTCGGATCTTCGCCTTCGATCTCTTTGGACTCTTCACCGAGGAAGCCGTAGGTCGGACGGGCTTCCATCAGTTCGGTGCGGATGATTTCCTCGGCATTGCGGTCGGCGCGAGTGACAAAGTCACCAGGCCCTTTGGTGCTGACCTGTAGCTGTTCAACTTCGGTAAAGTCTTTGAGCAAGGCGCGCCCAGCTTTACGGGCGGTCTTCATCATCACGTTCAGGTTTGCACTACCAGCCATCGGGGCCTCCGTTCACGGTCCAAGCAGCGCGTATAGGCAAATCCGATCAATCGGGCAAGGCCGCGAATGGCACTCTTTCGGGAAAAACGCACCGTTAACGATTTGTTTGGTTTTGATTGGCAACATGGGCTCAAAGGCAGGAAGAGGCCCATGATCGCGCAGAGTTTTGATAAGATCCGCTATCAAACCCGTTTTGCCATTCACGTGGCCACGCGGGATATAGCTAAACGCCTCGCCTCTGCGGCGATGATGTTGGTTATTTTGTGGTGGGTCGGCTACGGCACCCTGGCCCTGATCATGTCTGGCATTCTCGTCGCTTACGAGGTCGCGGCACATTGGCTTGCCCAGAAATTGCCCGAAAGGGACGAGGATATCACCGCCACCTATGTGTTCACCGTCTGGTTGGTGAACTGTAGCTCCGTCCTCTTTTATCTCGCGCCTGCGTTCCTTTTGGCAGCAGAGCCGTCCTCAGCCATGCTCCTCGCGGGGTTCTTGTGGCTCTTTGGGGTCTTTGTTCACATCACCAACACCTTCGCCGCCCTCCCGTTTTATAACTGGAGCCTGATGGCACCCTCCTTTGGCTCTGCCTTCGCGGTGTTCTGGCTCGCCAGCGAAAACGCGTTCCTCCCGTCGAGCGAAGGGGAATGGATCATCACCACGGGCATGATGGTCGTCTATATCTTCAACACTTTCGAAACCCTGCACAAACAAAAGGACACCCAGCGCGCCCTCAACGCCGCCCGCGAAGAGGCCAACGCCCGCTTGCGTGCCCTCGAACATCTGTCCCGCCATGACCCACTCACGGGCCTATTGAACCGTCGAGCGTTTGATGAAGAACTTGAACAACTCATTGCCCAGCGCCGTTTGGGCAGCGAATTGGGCGTGTTCCTCATCGACCTCGACGGGTTCAAGCCGATCAATGACACCTACAGCCATGAAGCGGGCGATCAGGTGCTTCAAGCCGTGGCGAGCCGCCTCTCCAAACTGGTGGGCGACACGGGCATCGTGGCCCGTCTGGGTGGCGACGAGTTTGCCATCGCATTTCGAACGATCACATCGGAAAAGGCCGCGCTGCGATTGGCCGACTATATTGCCCGCGCGATCCAAGCGCCTGTCGAATGGCACGAAAAGGAACTTCATATCTCGGCCTCGGTCGGCATTGGCCTCACACGGCACGCGGGCACCACGGTCGAAGGGCTATGTGGTGCAGCCGATCAGGCCATGTATCGCGCGAAAAACAGCTCTGGCATCTCAGCCGCGATTTACCGTGCCGACGATTTCGAACGTCGCCTGTCGCTTGAGGACCGCCGCGAAATCCTCGCCGCGATGCACAGCCGCGAAATCCGCCCCTATTACCAACCCAAGGTCGACCTCGCCACGGGCCGCAGCATCGGGTTCGAGGCCCTCGCCCGCTGGATTCACCCGACCAAAGGTCCCCTGCCCCCGAACCACTTTATCCCGCAGATCAACGAACTTGGCCTGCACGGTGATTTCCTGTCGCATATGGCGGGCTGCGTGCTCCACGACATCGAACAGCTTTTGGCCGAAGGCCTCGACCCAGGCGAAGTGTCGATCAACGTTCCCGAGGTCGCTCTTGCCACGCAATCTGGCCGCGCTGACCTCAACGACCTGCTCAGCCGGCATCCGAACGCCCGCCGCCATATCACGCTCGAAATCACCGAGGACGTGTTCATCGCCCGCTCTGCCGACACCATTCAGGCCAGCATCGCCCATTTCCGATCCGAAGGACTGCGCGTGTCGCTCGACGATTTTGGCACTGGCTTTGCGTCGTTCCAACACCTGCGCCAACTCGAATTCGATGAGCTAAAGATCGACATGAGCTTTGTCGCCGACCTTGGCCGCGATCCCACCGCCGAAGTGCTGATCCGTGGCTTTTTGGAAATCGCTGACGGTCTGGGCGTCTCTGTCATCGCGGAAGGCGTCGAAACCGAAGCCCAAGTCGATCACCTCCGCCGTCTGGGCTGCCGCCTCGGTCAGGGCTATCTCTTTGGCAAGGCGATGCCGATTGATGAAACCCGCATCCGCCTCTTTGCCGAGTCCAGTCGCGACCTTAGCCCCGTTGAAGTTTCACCGCCTCTTGCCGAGCCAGCCGAATAAAATGCGCAAGGTAGGGCCGCGTGTTCTCGGACTCGCGGGTCGCCGCAAACATTCGCCGTGTCATCCCGATCTTACCGTCCTTGCCCAATGGCCGCGTGACGTAATCGGACGATTGCCGCACCTGACGCACGACCCAGTCGGGCAGCACCGAAACCCCACGGTTGGATGCCACGAGCATCAGGATCACCGCCGTCAATTCGACCTGCCGCACCGCCGCTGGTTCGACCCGTGCGGGTGACAACAGCATCTTAAAGATGTCCAACCGCGACCGATCGACGGGATAGGTGATCAGCGTCTGCCCTTCAAAATCCTGCGCCTCGATCACTGCCTTTTGCGCAAGGGGATGATGGGACGAGGCAACAAACACAGGATCGTAGTCAAACAGCGGGTTAAAATCGACTTCCGACTGATCCTCAGGGTCCGAGGACACCACCAAATCGACCTCTTCGCGACGCAACGCGCTCATCGCATCAAACGAAAGGCTCGACCGGATATCGACGTCCACATCGGGCCAGACCTTGCGGAACTGTTCCAACACAGGGAGCAGCCATTCGAAACAAGCGTGACACTCCAGCGCGATATGCAGCCTGCCTGCGCGGCCGTCTTGCAGGCCTTCGAATTCGACCTCCAGATCGGCGAGGATCGGCAAAATCTGTTCCGCCGCCGCCAAAAGCCGCAAACCCGATGCCGACAAACGCAGAGGTTTCGCCCGACGCACGAAGAGTTCGACGCCGGCCTGATCTTCGATCCCTTTGATTTGATGGCTCAGGGCCGATTGCGTGATGTTCAACAAATCCGCCGCACGGGCCAGCCCGCCCGTGTCATGGATCGCCTTAATCGTGCGAAGATGCCGTATCTCAATGTGCATCATGAACGAACCTCATGATCGTCGTGAAAGTTATGAATTTGTCTCACATCATTTATTTTGCGACAAGGGGGCATCAACAAATAGGTGAATCATGTCGCGCCCCAATGTCTCGTTCGAATTCTTTCCACCCAAATCGCTGGACCAGTCGTTCCGGCTCTGGAACTGCGCGACGACCCTTGCTCCGATGAACCCGACCTTTGTGTCGGTGACCTACGGTGCAGGCGGCACTACACGCCAGCTCACCCACGAAGCCGTTGGCGCCATTCACAAAAACATCGGTCTGACCGTGGCAGCGCACCTCACCTGTGTTGAGGCAACCCGCGCTGAAACGCTCGAAATCGCGAATGCATATGCTGAGGTCGGCGTGACCGAAATCGTGGCCCTTCGTGGTGATGCACCCAAAGGCGCAGAGAAATTCCGCCCAACCGCTGATGGCTTCCAGTCGTCCATCGAACTGATCGAAGCGCTAGCGGATACGGGCAAATTCAAAATCCGCGTTGGTGCTTACCCTGAAAAGCACCCAGAATCAGGCGACTCTGCCGCTGACATCGAATGGCTGAAGCGCAAGATCGATGCGGGTGCGACCAGCGCGATCACTCAGTTCTTCTTTGAGGCAGAGACGTTCTTCCGCTTCCGTGACGCTTGCGAAAAAGCGGGCATCGACGCGCCGATCATTCCGGGCATCCTGCCGATTGAGAACTGGAACGGCGCGCGCAAGTTCGCCCAAATGTGCGGCACCTCGATCCCACAGATCGTTGCGGACGCTTTTGACAACGCGGCCAAAACTGGTTCGACCGACCTCTTGGCGACCGCTCTGGCAACTGAACTATGCGACGACCTGATCCGTGGCGGCGTGAACGACCTGCACTTCTACACGCTGAACAAACCGGACCTGACCCGCGACGTTTGCCATGCTTTGGGTGTGACCCCTCAGGTCAAACTCGAAAACGTGGCCTGATCCCATCCATCAGGCCTCGGGCCCGCTCTGTTTCGGAGCGGGCTTTTTCATTTCCAGCCCACGATCCGCGACGGTGTCATGCAACCGTTCGGACGGATCACGCCCAACCTTGCGGCGGTGACGCGACCAAAACAGTTTACCCCATTGCGCCCATGTGCCAACGGATGGCGCGGTCACATCGCAGGGGAACCGATCCCGCCAGCCGTCGGGCAAGGGCAGCCCCTGCCCTTCGAGCCGATCCAGCAACCAAACGAGCGGGATATTAGACAGGGGCCGCACATCCATGCGCCCACCCAATTGTCCACCAACATCGCCATGCGTGCCCTTAAACCAAACTTGTTCGATCTGCCCGTTCCAACGGTTTTGCGGCGCCCATATCTCTGGCAAGAACGCATCGCGGGTTTCATCCAAGGCCAGCGCATGAAAGGCAGAGCGAACACAAGGCTCCAACCCGTCCGAATGGAAACTGTGCCGCTTTTCCTCAAACTTCCACAGGATCGGCAGGCGAAGCCCCAGTGATTTCACCGTATCCCAAACGCCGATCGCCGCCACATCGGCAGTGCGATCACAGTAGAGTTCCTTGAACCGGCGGGCAAAAGGGCTGCGCGCACCGTGGGTGTAATAGCGGTAGGCCAGTTTGACATGCCGTTCGGTCGCGTCGTGGTGTTTGACGATCCCCACCCGCTGGATCACCCCCGCAAGCGACCGCACGGCAAAGGCCCCGCGTGAATAACCGATCAGGATAATCCGATCCCCAGGGTGCCAGCGCGAACATAAGACCCCATAGGCCCGTTCGATTTGCCGATTGATCCCGCGCCCTGCGATCACGCCAAAGGTTTCCGTCCAATCGCGCCACTGAATCCCCGCCTCATAATAGACGGTCATATTGGCCTTATGCCCCGCCTCGCGGAGCAGTTTGAACGTCAGACCCGCGTTGGTTTCAAAACCCTCGGCCAAGCTCGACATCGTCCCGTCGAGGATCACAACATGGGTCGCCTGTCCACGCTTGCGCCCACCGCCCTCTTCGCTGCGGGGACGACGGTTAAGGAGACCTAAAACCCAATCACGAATGGCCACTTTGTCCCCTTTGGTGAACAGGTTATGCCGTTACGCCTCAGCCTAACGCACAACCCAACAGTGTCCAGCCTAGTGATAGGGCGCGCACAAATCCTTTACCGTAATGGGATCGGACAGGCCGTAGCCGTTGAACCGCGTGGTGACGCCCGTGACATAGGCGCCCATCGACCGAAACACGATCCAATCGCCCTCGGCCAGACCCTCGGGCAAAGTCAACGGATCGCGCAATTGGTCAAGGCTATCGCAGGTCGGCCCAAAGGCCCGCACGCCCTGCCGCGCGGTATCACGCCAATCGCCCTCAGCGCTCATGACGGCCAAGGCAGGCGCGGGCATCGACACCATTTCAGACAGACCCCCGTAAATCCCATCGGTGAGGTAAACGCTCTGCCCACGAATGGATTTCACCTGCACCGCATAGGCGAAACTATCCGCCACGAGGCCCCGCCCCGGTTCACAGATCAACGTCGGACGCACAGCAAAAGCCGACATCGCTTCGCGGATCGCGGCAAAGAACGGCTCTAGCGGTTTTGGGGAGCCATCGCGCGACGCAGGAAACCCGCCGCCGACGTTCAAGCGGTCCAGCGTCACGCCCGCCCGCTCTGCAATCTGGGCGGCCGCGTGGATGTAGGTCACATAGGCCGCTGGGTCCGTGCATTGCGTGCCGACGTGGAAAGTCAGCGCCAATGGCCGATCCGAGGTCGCGACGTGGCGCAACAAATCGACCGCGAGATCGACCTCTGCGCCGAATTTCGCGCCGAAATCATAGGCCGCGCCTGCGACAGGCAGTTTGAACCGCACGGCGACTTCGGCGGTGGACGATACGCCCGCCGCGACCAGCTTTTCATATTCTGACAGCGCATCCACTGACCACGACACAACGCCTGCCGCGATGCCTGCAGCAATTTCGGCCTTGCTCCGCACGGGGTTGTTGTAATGCATCGGCGCATCAGGGCAGATCCGACGGATCAGCGCGATTTCATCGGGTGACGCCACATCGAATCCGTCCAAGCCCCCTGCACACAGACGCCGCAGCACGTCTTCGGTCGGGTTCGCCTTGACCGCATAGGTTACAAGACCCGGAAACCCGCGCCGAAATTCGGCCAGCCGAGCATCCAGACGGTCGGGCGCAAAGAAATGCACGGGCGTGGTGTCGGACCGTGCCGACAGCACATCCGCAATGGTTTGGGCCTCTACGGGCTGTTGATACATCTGCCTCTCCTGTTCGCTTTCCTCCAGTGTTCGCGAAAATTCAGACGATGTGTCGTGGCAGATTGAACAAAATGACTCTGCTTTTCGGCAAAATGACGGTATTATCGACGATATGACAGAATTGGACAGCACAGACCGCGCCGTGATCGCGGAACTCACCCGAAACGCCCGCTTGCCCGTCGCTAAGATCGCGCAGACGCTCGGACTGGCACGCACGACCGTTCAGGCCCGCATTGATCGGCTGGAACGGACGGGCGTGATTGCGGGCTATAGTTTGCGTCTGTCAGATCAGGTCCAACGCAGCACCATTCGCGCGACCGTGCTGATCCACATCCGCCCCTCGGCGCAGGCAGCGGTGTTGGTGCAGTTGAAACGGATGTCCTCGGTTGAGGTGGTGCATACGACCTCTGGTAGGTTCGACCTCTGCGCCCAATTGCGCACGGGATCGACGCTCGAACTAGATCAAACGCTCGACAAAATCGGAGAGATTGACGGCGTTCAGGCGATGGAGAGCCTTATCCACCTCTCAACCCGCATCAACCGCGCAGTTTAGCGCCCTTCGCCCTTTCCCTTTCGGCCCCTTTTGGCTAATCCACAGGGCAAGACCAGAAGGGATCATAAAGATGGCGATGGAAAAGACCTTTGACGCGGCCGAAGCCGAGGCCCGCATTTACAAAAAGTGGGAAGACGCAGGCGCATTTGCGGCTGGCGCGAACAAATCGCGCGACGAAACCTTTACCATCATGATCCCGCCGCCGAACGTGACGGGCGCACTGCACGTGGGCCACGCGTTCAACAACACGCTTCAGGATATTCTGATCCGTTGGCACCGTATGCGCGGCTTTGACACGCTCTGGCAGCCGGGTCAGGACCACGCAGGGATCGCGACCCAGCTTCAGGTCGAAAAGATGCTCGCTGCAACGGGTCAACCGGGTCGTCGCGATCTGGGCCGTGAGGCATTCCTCGACAAGGTTTGGGAATGGAAAGGCCAATACGGCAACACCATCATCAGCCAGCTGAAACGTCTGGGTTCGTCCTGCGACTGGTCGCGCAACGCGTTCACCATGTCGGGCGCTCCGAATGCCCCTGCTGGCGAAGAGGGCAACTTCCACGACGCCGTAATCAAAGTCTTTGTCGAAATGTACAACAAGGGTTTCATCTACCGCGGCAAGCGTCTGGTGAACTGGGACCCGCATTTTGAGACCGCGATTTCCGACCTCGAAGTTGAGAACATCGAAACCGACGGCCATATGTGGCACTTCAAATACCCGCTGGCGGGTGGCGAGACCTACACCTACGTCGAAAAAGACGAGGACGGGAATGTCACCTTTAGTGAGGAACGCGATTACATCTCTATCGCGACGACCCGCCCTGAAACCATGCTGGGTGACGGCGCGGTTGCGGTTCACCCTGATGACGAACGCTATGCGCCGATCGTCGGCAAGCTCTGCGAAATCCCTGTTGGTCCGAAAGAACAGCGCCGCCTGATCCCGATCATCACCGACGAATACCCTGATATGGCCTTTGGCTCGGGTGCGGTGAAAATCACGGGCGCACACGACTTTAACGACCACGAAGTCGCAAAGCGTGGCAACATCCCGCAATACCGCCTTATGGACACCCGTGGCGCAATGCGTGCCGATGGTGCGCCTTACGCCGAGGAAGCCGCGAAAGCCGCCGAATACGCAGCGGGCAAAGCATTTACCGTTCAGGAAATCGACGCGATCAACCTCGTGCCCGAAGAATACCGTGGCCTCGACCGTTTTGAGGCCCGCGAAAAGGTCGTTGCTGCGATCACCGCAGAGGGCCTCGCCGTGATGACCGTTGCGACGGACCCGCGTCTGGGCAAGGCCGCGCTGAAGGCAGATGCAGAGGGCGCAGATGCGCTGGTTCCGCTGGTCGAAGCAAAGCCGATCATGCAGCCGTTCGGCGACCGCTCGAAAGTCGTCATCGAGCCGATGCTGACCGACCAATGGTTCGTTGAAACCTCGAAAATCGTTGGCCCTGCGCTGGATGCCGTCCGCAATGGCGACATCAAGATCATGCCAGAGTCGGGCGAAAAGACCTATTACCACTGGCTCGAGAACATCGAACCGTGGTGTATCTCGCGCCAACTGTGGTGGGGCCACCAAATCCCTGTGTGGTATGACGCAGAAGGCAACGCCTATTGCGCCCCGACAGAGGCAGAGGCCGTTGCGCAATCGGGTGGCAAATCGCTCACCCGTGACCCCGACGTTCTCGACACATGGTTCTCGTCGGGTCTGTGGCCCATCGGGACGCTGGGCTGGCCGAACTGGGACGAGAGCACCTCGAAATACTTCTCGACCGATGTGTTGGTGACGGGTCAGGACATCCTGTTCTTCTGGGTTGCCCGCATGATCATGATGCAGCTCGCTGTTGTTGACGAAATCCCGTTCCACACCGTCTACCTGCACCAGCTCGTCCGCGACGAGAAGGGCAAGAAGATGTCGAAAACCACGGGCAACGTGATCGACCCGCTGGTGATCATTGATGAATACGGCGCCGACGCGCTGCGGTTCACCAATGCGTCGATGGCAGCGATTGGTGGCGTTCTGAAACTGTCCGAAGACCGCATCAAAGGCTACCGCAACTTTGGCACCAAACTGTGGAACGCGTCCCGTTTTGCAGAGATGAACGGTGCGGTGCATGGCGCGACTGAAATCCCGACCGCAACGGCGACCGTGAACAAGTGGATCATCGGTGAAACCGCTCGCGTCCGCGAAGAGGTCGACGCCGCGATTGAGGCGTATCGCTTTAACGATGCAGCAAACGCGCTCTACGGCTTTGTCTGGGGCAAGGTCTGCGACTGGTATGTCGAATTCTCGAAGCCGCTGATCATGGACGGCGACGACGCGGTCAAAGCCGAGACGCAAAAGGTCATGGGCTGGGTCATCGACCAGTGTCTGATCCTGCTGCACCCCTTCATGCCCTTCATCACCGAAGAGCTTTGGGGCACGCTGGCCGACAACCGTTCGAAAATGCTCGTCCACGCCGACTGGCCGACCTACACGGCCGCCGATCTGGTGGACGATGCGGCAGACGCAGAGTTGAACTGGGCGATTTCGTTGATCGAAGGCATCCGTTCGGCACGTGCACAGATGAACGTGCCTGTGGGTCTGTATGTCCCCGTGGTTATGCAAGAGGCCGACGCGGGCGCCAAGGCCGCTCTGGCGAACAACCAGACGCTCATCACCCGTCTGGCCCGCATCGGTGACATCACCGAATCCGCAGAAGCCCCCAAAGGGTCGATCACCATCACCACCAAGGGCGCGACCTTTGCGCTGCCTCTGGCGGACATCATCGACGTGGCCGCTGAAAAGGCCCGTGTGGAAAAGGTCTTGGGCAAATTGCAAAAGGAACTCGGGGGTCTGCGTGGCCGCCTGAACAACCCGAAATTTGCAGAAAGCGCCCCAGAAGAAGTGATCGAAGAAACCCGCGCCAACCTCGCCCTGCGCGAAGAAGAAGAGGCCCAGTTGAAGGCCGCTCTGGCACGTTTGGCCGAAATCGGCTGATCGGGTTGATCAATGGTAAAGAAGGGGCGGTCCATCGGGCCGCCCTTTTTCTATGCGGTTCTCATCTTGATGCCGCGACAAACAGTCTGCCCGCGCATAACCCCGTGGACGCGGTGCGAAAATTCACCCTAAACTCTGCCAAACGCCGCCAGTTCGCGGCCCCGATCAAGGAGAGGTCGGGCACGTAGGGGAGAGAGTTATGACCGCCATTCCGTCCATTTATGACGCGGGCCTAGACCGCAATGCCGCCAACCACGCAGCGCTCACCCCGCTGTCGTTCATTGCCCGCACCGTATCTGTGTATCCCGATTATCTGGCCGTGGTACACGGGGACCGTCGTCTGACATGGCGCGAAACCTATGCCCGCATGTGCCGCATCGGATCGGCATTGAACAAACGCGGGATTGGCAAAGGCGACACCGTGTCGATCATCGCGGCCAACACCCCAGAGATGTTCGAATCCCACTTTGCCGTCCCGATGTCGGGCGCTGTTCTGAACACGATCAACACGCGGCTTGAGGCAGAAACCATCGGCTTTATCCTGTCGCACGCGGAATCCAAGGTCGTCATGGTCGACCCAGAGTTCGCAGAAGTCGTCGACCGCGCGATCAAGATCAGTGGCCGCGATATGCTGGTCATCGACCTTGAGGACGCGATGTATGACGGTCCCGTCCACAAGATCGGCAGCATGACCTACGACGACCTTCTGGCCGAAGGCGACGAGGATTTTGACTGGCAGATGCCTGCCGACGAATGGGATGCGATTTCGCTGAACTACACCTCGGGCACAACGGGCAACCCCAAGGGCGTTGTCTATCACCATCGTGGTGCCGCGCTGAACGCGATGGGCAATATCCTGACATGGGGGATGCCGAACCATTCGCGCTACCTCTGGACGCTGCCGATGTTCCACTGCAACGGCTGGTGCTTCCCTTGGACCATCGCCGCGATGGCGGGCGTTTGCGTCTGTCTACGGGCCGTGCGGGTCGAACCGATCTTCCAACTGATCCGCGACGAAAAGGTCACCCACTTCTGCGGCGCACCTATCGTTCTGAATATGTTGGCGAGCGCCCCAGACGAGCTGAAAGACTTTACCCACGAGGTCAAAGTCATGACCGCAGCCGCCCCGCCCCCCGCCTCTGTCATCGCAAAGATGGAAGCAATGGGCGTGCAGGTCACCCACGCCTACGGCCTGACCGAATGTTACGGCCCCTCTGTGTCTTGCGCATGGAAAGAGGAATGGAACGAGGAAACGCCGAACGATCAGGCGAAACTGAAATCGCGTCAGGGCGTGCGGTATCACGTGCTCGACGGTTTGATGGTGGCCGATGCCGAAACGATGGAGCCGACACCCAAAGACGGCAAAACCATCGGTGAGATTTTCATGCGCGGCAATATCGTGATGAAAGGCTACCTCAAGAACCCGACCGCCACCGCCGAGGCATTTCGTGGCGGCTGGTTCGCAACGGGCGATTTGGCCGTGATGCACCCCGATGGGTATCTAGAGATCAAGGACCGCTCTAAGGACATCATCATCTCGGGTGGCGAGAATATCTCTTCGATCGAGATCGAAGATGTCCTCTACCGTCACCCCGCCGTGTCCGAGGCCGCAGTGGTTGCAAAACCTGACGAAAAATGGGGCGAAACGCCCTGTGCCTTTGTTGACCTGCGGGCAGGTGCGACGGTCACCGCCGAAGAACTGATCGCCTTCTGCCGTGAAAACATGGCGCACTTTAAGGCGCCCAAAACGCTGATTTTTGGGCCGTTGCCAAAGACCTCAACAGGTAAAGTGCAGAAATACGTGCTGCGCAACCGCGCCGCCCAAGAGGGTTAGGCGCGCGTAACCTTGGCCTCGCCGGCGGTCATCTCACCGTCGGCGCGGTCGAACCGAAGGTAAGCGATCCCTTTGCCGCCCGACACGGTGTGCAACACGCCCGCCTCTTTGTCGCCCGCCATGATCGGCGTGCCCGCCTCTGCCGCACCATCGACCAGCACCTGCACAAGGCCCTTTTTCAACTCGGTCTTGTGCTTCATCCGTGCGGTGACCTCTTGGCCGACATAGCAGCCCTTTTTGAAATCGACGCCGTGCAGACGGTCAAAGCCCTGTTCGAGGATGTAACTGTCTGGGCCAAGCTCCACACCCGTTTCAGGGATCAGATGTTCGATGCGTAGCGCGGCCCAATCGGTGCCATCATCGCCCCCTTCAGCCCCATAAAGCCGCCAGCCCAGCGCCGCGTCACGTGGATCGGTCAGGGCACCCTCTGGCGCATCGCCCGTGCCGCGTTTGACCTTGAGGTCGGTCGCTGCAATCTGCACATCGGCCCGCAGACGATACATCGTCAGACGTTGCATCAGTCCCGCCGCGAAAGGCGTCGCCACGTCGATCAGGATGCGATCCGCCTGCCCGACCAAAAAGAAATCCGCCAGATATTTCCCCTGCGGCGTCAACAGCGCCGCATAGGCAATCCCCTCGGTCGGGGTGCGGAGGTCATTTGTCGTCAGCCCATGCAGGAATTTCACACGGTCGCTGCCAGTCACGGCCAGAATGGTTCTGTCGGTCATCGGTTTTCCCTAAGTCGCTAGGGGTGGATATAGGGCTCAGTCTTCGGTTTTGAACTGCAGACGGTAGAGATCGGCGTAAATTCCGCCACGCGCCAACAATTCGTCGTGGGTGCCTTGGTCCATCACGCGGCCACGATCCATCACGACGATGCTGTCAGCATTGCGGACGGTGGACAGACGGTGCGCGATGACCAGCGTGGTGCGGCCTTCGGACAGGGTCTCTAGCGCGCTTTGAACGATCTGTTCGCTCTTGGTATCGAGCGCCGAGGTCGCCTCGTCCAACAAGAGGATCGGCGTATTCCGCACCAGCGCCCGTGCAATTGCGACCCGTTGACGTTGCCCGCCCGACAGGTTCGATCCACGCGGCCCCGCAGGGCTGTTCAGCCCGTCCGACAAACGCGGCAAGAAATCCGACACATGGGCGGCGGTCAGCGCGCGCTCAATACTCGCCTCGTCCAGATCGCGGCCCAAAAGGATGTTATCGCGCAGGGTTTCATCAAACAGCGCAGCGTCCTGACTAACGACAGAGAAGAGCCCCCGCAGATCAGCCAGCCCCATCGCGCGGTTATCAACCCCACCAATCGTGACAAGGCCCGAGGCTGGATCAACCAGTCGGGTCAGCACGTTAAAGACCGTCGATTTACCCGCACCAGACGACCCGACCAGAGCCGTCGTTTTGCCCGCCGCAGCGGTGAAGGACGCACCCTGAAGGACGGGCAGATCACCATAGGCGAGGTGGACATCGTTCAGGCGGATTTCTGGGGCACCGACAGGCGCCGCAGCAACGGTCGCAGGCGAGGAAATCGCTGGCGTGATGTTCAGAATTTCGCGGACACGGTTGGCGCTGACGGCAGCGGATTGCACCGCCCCCGACAGTTGCCCCAAACGGCGCAGCGGATCAAAGACCAGCGCCATCGCGGTGAAAAACGCCATGAATTCGCCCACGGTTTTGTCGCCCGCAATGATCTGCGAGCCGCCATACATGAGCACCACAAAGAACCCGACGCCCGTCATCAAATCGATGATGCCGGGGATCATCGCCATGCCGAATGTCGCCTTCACCTCGGCCCGCACGCGGCCCTTGGTCAGTTTGGTGTAGCGGCCCTGCTGGTAGTCTTCGAGGGTGTTGAGCTTGATCGGGTTGATGCCGTGGAACACCTCGTCGAGCTGTGTCGACATCTTTGTCGCCAGTTCCCGTGCGGCTTGGGTCTTGCGGCGGATATAACCCTGCACAGCGAGCGACGGCAGAACCAGAACAGGCAGACCAATCAGCGCCGCCAGCGTCCATTTCCAATCAAGCGACAGCGCCACCCCAAAGAGCCAGATCACCGACACACCATCCCGCACCACGTTGGTGATGATGTTCGTCCAGACGGTGCCAATATTGGCCACATCGCCCTGAACTCGTTCGATCAAACTCCCCGGAGGGTTCGACTGGTGAAACGACATTTCGAGCCGCATCAGATGCGCCAGCAGATCGCCCCGCATCCAGCCCGAGATCTTTTCGATCACCGATTTCATCACGACCTTCTGCCCGACCGAGGTCACGGCCCGCACGGTGAAAATCACGAAAATCGCGATACCGACCGACCACAGCGCAGAGGATTCACCTGCCACCAGCACATTGTCGAACATCGGTTTCATAACCAGAGACAACACGCCGACCATAGAGCCTTCGATCACCATCAACAGCGCAGCCCCAAGCAGGCTCCCCGATTGACGGCGGAGGTAGTTTTCCCAGAACCAGCGCAGAAGGCTGCCAACGGGTAGTTTCGTGTCTGACACTGTTATCCCTTTCGGTCTCTTGTATTCGGGATACCGATAAACCGTTCGTATGGAAAGACTTCGCCGATTGACGCGGCGGGAAGCCGCGTTAGTGTCACGGTGATTTTTGAATAGGTGATCAGAATGTCTCTTTCCAACGGCCGCCCCTACCTTGCGATCCCTGGACCTTCGGTTCTGCCGGATCGTGTGGTGCAAGCGATGATGCGGCCCTCGCCCAATATCTATCAGGGCGAACTGGTTGATATGACGGCCACCATTATCCCTGACCTCAAATCGGTTGCGCGCACCACGGGCCATGTGGCGATCTACATCGCCAACGGTCACGGTGTATGGGAGGCAGCACTGTCGAACGTCCTGTCACGGGGCGACAAGATCCTCGTTCTGGTCACGGGGCGGTTTGGGCATGGCTGGGCCGAAATGGCGCGGGGTCTGCACCTCGACCTAGAGGTGATGGATTTCGGGCAGCAGGCCTCTATCGACCTGAACCAAGTCGAAACCCGCCTGAAGGCCGACACCGACCACAGCATTAAGGCCGTTCTGGCGGTGCATGTGGACACCTCAACCTCGATCAAGAACGACATTGCGGGCGTCCGTCAGGCGATGGACGCCGCGGGGCACCCTGCTGTTTTGATGGCGGATTGCATCGCGTCTATGGGCTGTGATCGGTTCGAGATGGACGCTTGGGGCGCCGATGTCACCATCGCGGCGAGCCAGAAGGGTCTGATGACCCCTGCGGGTTTGGGCTTTGTCTGGTTCAACGACCGCGCGGCTGCGGCCCGTGAAAGCGCTGATCTAGCGACACGCTACTGGGACTGGAAACCGCGCGTCTCGCCAGAGATGTTCTATCAACACTTTGCAGGCACCCCACCGACACATCATCTCTTTGGGCTGCGTGCTGCCTTGGACTTGATCAACGAAGAAGGCATCGAACAGGTCTGGGCGCGTCACGAAACGCTTGCCCGCGCGGTTTGGGCTGCGGTCGAGGCATGGGGTCAGGGCGGTGAAATGCGGCTCAACATGGCGGACCCTGCGGGGCGCGGCCATTCGGTGACGTCGATCTACCTCGGTGGCAATGACGCCGACCGTCTGCGCCACTGGTGCGAAGAACATGCGGGCGTGACGCTGGGCATTGGCCTTGGGCGTGAACCGACCTCTGCGTGGTTCCGTATCGGCCACATGGGTCACGTGAACGCGCACATGGTGCTAGGTACGCTGTCGGTGATTGATGCGGGCCTCAAGGCGCTGCAAATCCCGCATGGGAACGGCGCGCTTTCTGCAGCAACATCGGTGGTCGCGGGGGTTTAACCCCGCGCTTCGGCCAAGGCATCTGGCAGGGCCGCGGCCAAAAGGTCGAGGTCACTCTCCGTGCCGCAGCTAGACGCTTTGGTTCAGCGGGCCAGCCTCATGCTACTCAGCACCACCTCATTGCTCGGCTTCGTGCGCGCTGCGATGGGCGTCACCCTGTTACCCGCCTTGGCCGTACCCAACGATGGCACCTTGGTCACGTTGCCGTGTCAGTCCAAGCGCTACGTGCGACGCCTCAACCTCATCACCCGTGCGGGCGTCACCCTCGCGCCTGCGGCAATCGCGTTGATCGATGCGGTGAAGGCCGAGGCAGAGGCTTGGGAAGCGCCCAATAGGTGAATCAAGCCAATTCAAGCCGAAGCCAAATGCGACCAGCATTTGAGCTGCGTGAGTTAGGTACGTATTAGGATTTAGTCAAGACGCCAATCCACCGGTCTGATGACACCCGTCTGATAAAAATGCTTAACGTGTGTGACGTACGCCATGAAGTCGCTGTTCTCAGTGGAGAGGCGGTTAACCATTTCCCAGCCGATCGTCTCACGCTCTTTCGCTGGAATCAGCTCTTGGCTTTCTGCCGGATTTTCAGTGTCTAACTGAATCACGCCAATGCCGTGTGCGGCCGAGAGCATACGAAGCTCTCTGAGGGTCTTGTCACCCTCGATCTCCGCGGCAACCAAGTAGCCGAAGTTGGCCCAAGAAGAATTGGATACAGTTTGAAAAAAGCACTCCCGCACGTTTGAGCTGTTCACCAATAGCTTCACCTCAAACGCCCAAAGCTTGGTTCGCTTGTCAAAGTGCTTCGCCACGCGCTCCTGCACCT
>NZ_JALRGW010000179.1:0-615 GCF_023253315.1 Aestuarium sp. | reverse complement strand
TAGCCAGTTAAAATGTCGCCTTTCGCCCCAAGGAGCGTTGCAACCCGGACCATGGGTGAGGCTTGAGGGCGAAGAGGCGGCAACAGGGGGACTGGTGGCCGCCACCGTGACAACGACGCTCACCTGACGATGACCGCCACAGGTGAGAACCCATGACCGTTAAACACACCACCACCGCACCGATGTTGCTCTCGGGCCTAGAGCTGCTGCGCGTGGACGCCAACAGCCTGTTCATCAACGTCGGCGAGCGCACCAACGTGACGGGCTCCAAGGCTTTTGCCCGGATGATCTTGAACGACCAGTTCGACGAGGCGCTGGCGGTTGCGCGCCAGCAGGTCGAAAACGGTGCGCAAATCATCGACATCAACATGGACGAAGCCATGTTGGACAGCGAGGCCGCGATGGTGCGGTTCTTGAACCTCATCGCCTCAGAACCTGATATCGCGCGCGTGCCCATCATGATTGACTCCAGCAAGTGGTCGGTCATCGAAGCCGGCTTGCGCTGTGTGCAGGGCAAAAGCATCGTCAACTCGATCTCGCTTAAAGAGGGCGAGGACGCGTTCAAACACCACGCCAAACTGGTCATGCGCTACGGCGCAGCGGCCGTGGTCATGG
>NZ_JALRGW010000178.1:0-620 GCF_023253315.1 Aestuarium sp. | reverse complement strand
AGCTGGGCCGAGGGCAGGGTCATGAAGTCGCCTGAGCCGCTCTTGACCGTTTCGCATAGCGGCGTGACTTGCGTGAGCAGCTTGCTGGCGAAAAAGCGTGCAGTGGTGAGCTTGCTGGCCTTGAAGTTTTCGTCACTCGCGCCCGCCGCGGCCTGGGCCATGCGCAGCCAGTTGTAGCCGAGGTAAACCAGGCTGAACGCACGCAGGTAATCGCAGCAGCCAAAGGCGGCTTCTTCTGGCTTGCTGCGAAAGGTGTCGTAAATCCAGGCGGTGGCGGCCTGCAAATCCGCCAGTGCTTTTTTCAGCGGCTGCGCAATAAAGCTGAACTCTGGTGCGGCGTCGCCCGCGGCTTTGCCAACCAGGGCAAAAAAGCGCTTGGCGGCACGGCCTTCGTTGAGAAACAGCTTGCGGCGCACCAGGTCCATGGCCTGAATGCCATTGGTGCCTTCATAGAGGCAGAGGATTTTGCTGTCGCGCAGAATCTGCTCGACACCATGCTCGCGAATAAAGCCGTGGCCGCCGTAGACCTGAATGACCATGCTGCCCAGCTCAACTGCCATGTCGGTGCAATAGCCCTTGACCAGCGGGGTGTTCAGCTCCACCCAGTCGTTGGCTTCTTC
>NZ_JALRGW010000177.1:384-624 GCF_023253315.1 Aestuarium sp. | reverse complement strand
CCTCTCACCGCTTAGACGTGTCTTATGCGCAAATATATAATATTGTTTAGGGTTTAGGGTTTAGAGTAAAACACCTATGAATAAATGCATATATAGATCAATGCAAATGCAATGCGAACAGCGCGCGCGCACGTACATACGTACGCATACACACACCCTTACCCTCTTCAAATCCGTACATGCACATAGGAAAGATATCATGTACATGGAATATACATTCCCAGGCGGCATAAACGCATA
>NZ_JALRGW010000177.1:0-350 GCF_023253315.1 Aestuarium sp. | reverse complement strand
TGTCTGCAAGCGCGGCATCTGCGCCCTATCGCGCGGGCGCGCTCTCTGTCTGTCACTCACTTTGTATATATATATATGTACACACACACACACACACACACACACACACACACTATCTTTACTATACTGTACAATACATGTATTCATACACATACAAACTCACGCATATACATGGTGTACATGTAAATATTCATATATGAATACAAATCTTTAGTACATACAGCACATACATATACATACTACATTCGAAATATACTCATACATTTGGCTGGCAAAGCTCGTTACGAGCAACCGAAATTGCTGTCTGCATCTTTTTAGCAGCGCATAGCCGCCATCGCAACCTGCTGCTG
>NZ_JALRGW010000176.1:0-625 GCF_023253315.1 Aestuarium sp. | reverse complement strand
ATACTCAGGGCTCGGTCCACACCACACTCGGCCCAATCAAGGACAAAGTTGCTTGCCGCAGTGGGCACAGGCTTTGGCGATGATGCACGTGCCTCGTAACCTCTTTAGCGTCCCTGTAGGGATTATACAGGGATTTCTTGAACTGAACCTGTTTTTTTCGCTCCAAGGGGGCAATTATTGATACTACTACACAGAGAAGCGAAACAGCACTTTATCCCGACAGCTGGCCCGTCACGTGCATTTTTTTAAAAACCTGATTGATTGGACTGGACTACTTGAGCAGTAGCAGAGCATTCAAATGCCGATGGTGGCTTTATCTAGAATGATTGAAACATAACAAGAATCGTAGTTTTTGATGGCCTTTTTGTTTTTACACAAGTCTGGAGGGAAGAACCAAAAAAAGACTCGGCCTCGCTGATCGCGACGAGGGGCCGTGGTTAGATAGAAGCGGGAAGTTCCATCTTCTTAGAGATACAAGGCACAGTAACACGCCGCTGTTGGTATCACATTGAGACCGACAACGGCGTGGGTAAAACGAAAGGGGAGTGCCTCGAAGGCCTAGGCGTCGGCCCCGGCCTCGAGGTGCGATACTCAAGGCTCGGGGTGACCAAGGCCGGACGCGATG
>NZ_JALRGW010000175.1:0-627 GCF_023253315.1 Aestuarium sp. | reverse complement strand
TTCCTTTTGAGTGTTTCCATATGCTTCTTGGCCCAAGCCCTTGCATCTTCGGGCAGGGTTTCTTTTGTAAATGCTGCCATAAAAGATATTGTACCACTGTTTGCGGCAACATAAATACCCCCCTCAGGCCAGTTTACTTTTGTGTAGTCTAGGTGTTCAGCATAGCGTAGTATCTTCATGGTACCCCCATGTTAAGAAAAGAGCAGTTTTGTAACATGCTCAGGTTATCAGGCTTACGTGATACCGACGGTATCGTCCACCTTAACGGATCGGACAGGCACCCGTAGCACAGGCTTCATCCGATAGGTCATCAGTAGTACCAAGGGCAGTCAAGTCTACAGGCTGTAGGGTGTTGACGTAATCGTAATACTTCTCTTTAGTGACAACCTCCTGAGGCAGATAGGCATAGCCTAAGTCCTCAGCAGTCTTAGTAGGATCGTTACGATAGATGAACGACACACCTACGTAGCTATCCCAGTTCTCCAGAATCCACCCTACGATTGCTTCAATCTCCGAGGGATCATACGAGATAGTCACAGAACAGTTGTGATCAACGTAGTTTTCCATCATGAACTTGTAGCGATCTAGCTGATCGATAGCTGACTCGACGTTCACTTCCTTACCGTC
>NZ_JALRGW010000174.1:0-628 GCF_023253315.1 Aestuarium sp. | reverse complement strand
CGGCACTTGAATGCCCGGGTGAGTGCTCTGCGACTGCTCAAGTAGTCCAGTCCAGTATAAGCGCCACATGTCGACGCACCGCATCTCAACATGTCGACGGCCACACGAGCACGCGACGATGGCGACAGCAGCGTGGTCTGGTGTGGCAAACACTCTCACAGACCGACACATCACAGAGGTGGACACTACATTTGGGACGGACAGACATGTAGGACGACCAAAAGGTGACCTTGGGACGGACAGACATGTAGGACAACCAAAAAGTGACCCGTTACATGTACTTTTTGATCATTTCCTTATGTCGATTTTGTCCACGCCATTTTGAGTCCACGCCGATAAAACTGGACTGGACTACTTGAGCAGTAGCAGAGCACTCATTTACATCAAACTTCGTTGATCTATTCATGAAACTGAGGGCGTTGAGTTTTTCGCGGCCACAATGTGGGGCTCTGGCGCTCAGCCTCTCTCGACGCAGGCCGCGTCCGCCCGGCAGCGGGACCCGGGAGCCGTCTCCATGGCCGAGATCCTGTCCGGGTCGGCCAGCGCCCCCGCCGTGGGCAAGAAGACTCGCTTCCCGGAGGTGAGCAGGACGCCGCCGACGCTTGCGGCGCGGCGCGTGTTTGCCCTG
>NZ_JALRGW010000173.1:265-629 GCF_023253315.1 Aestuarium sp. | reverse complement strand
ACGCCCGACCTAGTGATTAGAAGTCACTTGCTCTATCCAACTGAGCTAAGTGGGGTTTAACTTATATACAAGACTTACTGGTATAAGTCAAGATTGTTGATGTGTAAGGTTAACTCTTCGTAACCACCAATCAAGAAACCATTGGTGTCGAAAACCTGAGGTACTGTTGTTAGCTCTGTCTGCAGGAGCAAGGTCTTGACCCACATCTCTTCGTAGATGTCAACCTTCTGGTAGTCAATACTGTGAGACTTAAGCAGGTCCTCTGCCTTGTCACACCACGAACAGTTAGGTCTGCTGATTACTGTATACACGTCGTCTCCTATGTTAAGAAAAGAGCAGTTTTGTAACATGCTCAGGTTATAAT
>NZ_JALRGW010000173.1:0-255 GCF_023253315.1 Aestuarium sp. | reverse complement strand
ACCAAGTCGTCGTCAGTCTTTAGGTTTGACAGATCGACAGGCCATAGGTTGTTGGCATACTCGTAGTACTTCTCCTGTGTCACCACCTCCTGCGGAAGGTAGGCATAGCCTAGGTCCTCTGCAGTCTTGGTAGGATCATTGCGGTAGATGAACGACACACCAACGTAGCTATCCCAGTTCTCCAGAATCCAGCCTACAATTTCCTCAATCTCAGAGGGGTCATAGGAGATAGTGACAGAACAGTTGTGGTCTACG
>NZ_JALRGW010000172.1:0-633 GCF_023253315.1 Aestuarium sp. | reverse complement strand
ACTACTAGCCCCCTACGGGGGTGGCTGCGCCAAAAATCCTGACAAGGAGAATGCCCGGGTGAGTGCTCTGCTACTGCTCAAGTAGTCCACAAGGAGCAGCTTGAGCAGCTTCCAGTCCAGTCCAGTCCAGGGTTTCTAGTTGCTGATGGGCTTCTGGGCATGTTCATTTAGTTCCGGTGTAGTAAAACTGAATACTTGAACTATGCCGCTCATGTTTCCACAACACACAAACCAAGAAAGGAAGCTTCTGCGCCATGCAAGATGAGTTCAAATCACAAGCAACAGAACAGGTTCAACTCTTGTGAACGAGTCAAGTGTGCGATGCAATGGACGCAGCATGGAGGGGAGTCGAAGGCTCATCCACGCAGCAGCCGAGGCTCTATACTTGCCGCCGGAGCATTCACGTCGCACGCACCGCAGCATTGGGCGAAACACAGATCGAGAGCTTCGCATCGTTGAAGTTTGAAGAACGGGTCACAAACTGTCAGATGACGCAAAAAGTGTGTTCACACACACAAAAACAAAAAACACACAGAAACCATCCTGGGAAAGATAAATCCTTGTCAGGATTTTTATTATGTAACTTGCCCGGGTGAGTGCTCTGCTACTGCTCAAGTAGTCCAGTCCACTTTT
>NZ_JALRGW010000171.1:0-636 GCF_023253315.1 Aestuarium sp. | reverse complement strand
GAAGACATTAAAGACCATAAATGGGTGCAAGGTGTTACCGGTCTTGTGAAAAATCTGGAGAAGTCACTTGAAGGGCTTAATGTTGCGCGAATTGACGCAAAACAAGGAACTGAATTTAACCCAGAACTTCACGAGGCTATTCAGTTTGATGAAGAGGCTGAGGGTGAGAAAGAAGTGATTGCCGAAGAACTTCAAGCAGGGTACACCTTAAACGGACACGTGATTCGCCACGCCATGGTGAAAGTCACAAAACAATAACAAGGTATAAAAATCTTTAATTAGCACTCTTGACATGAGAGTGCTAATTTATTTATACTAAGAATACTTGGCAATCTCGACATGAGAGTGCTAAAATAGAAGTAATACATTTTATGCTAAATCGAAATAAAGGGAGCGTATTTTATGGGTAAAATCATCGGAATTGACCTCGGTACCACTAACAGCGCCATGGCGTACATGATTGCTGGAAAACCAGAAGTTATTGCCAATGCAGAAGGCAACCGCACAACACCAAGTGTTGTAGCAATTAACAAATCAGGCGAACGTCTTGTTGGGCAAGTTGCACAGCGCCAGCGCGTCACAAACGCAAGTAACACTATTTACGGTGTAAAGCGTCTTATTGGTCGTAAGTTTAAC
>NZ_JALRGW010000170.1:0-636 GCF_023253315.1 Aestuarium sp. | reverse complement strand
ATTGGCAGATTCGTCGTCCAAAATTGCATCGACAAGCACGTCCCGCGTCATCGCAGAGGGGGGCGCACCGTTGAGGTTCTGGATCGTTTCGCGGATCAGTCGGCGGTATTTGCCGGGGCCGGGGATCTTGATGCCTTCGGCAGCAAAATTCTCGGTGTTCTTCAGGAGCGTTTTGAGAAGACGATCCTCGTCTTTACAGGCCGCGCCGATGTGAAGGGCAATTTGCATGTCGTCGTCCGAAATTCTTTCGTTCCTATATAAGGGCTTTTCTGGACAGGGAAACCGCTTTCGGTTATCGCACGGATTATGTCCGAGCAAAGTGGTCAGATATTCCGCCCGAGCCAACGCGCCATTCGCATCGACCCATGGTCGATGGGCCGATCATCGCGGTGATCTGGTTTGCGCTGACCCCGACCGAAAACGTTTGGGGGCACCTGATTTCGACGACTTTGCCGCGCTATCTCGCCAATACGGGTATCTTGATGTTCTCGGTCGGGCTTTTGACCTCGATGGTGGGCACGGGTGCGGCTTGGCTGATGGTGATGTATCGCTTCAAGGGACGCCGCTGGCTCCAGTGGGCGCTTTTGATGCCGCTTGCGGTGACCGCCTATGTCGGGGCCTATGCTCTGGTCGATT
>NZ_JALRGW010000016.1:340-63219 GCF_023253315.1 Aestuarium sp. | reverse complement strand
CGCCTTCGACCACTCGGCCACGTCTCCGTCGACCCGTTTAGCGATGGCTTTGAAGGAAAACAAGGCACCTCTGGCAGAAAGTTTTCGCGGCCGAAATGGTTAAGACATCTTGCGTGTAGCTTAAAAGAACATATCATGAACAAAAATGTCTGCCGCCATGTATTCGATCACCCTCCCATTTTCTGGAACGGCCATAGCATGGCGTCGGATTGCGCGGCGCTTGCTGTCGGCGCGTATCGCGCCTGAATTTGTGGAGTGGACGGTTGGGGCGACGGAGGTGGTGCCGACCTTGCCGGATGAGCGTTACAAGGCTCGAGTGCCCGAACGCTTTGTCATTTTGACTGAAACCGCCGTGTGGCATTCGGATCCAGCAAGGTTTGACCTGCTATATCGTTTGGCGTGGCGGCTGCGCCTCCAGCCGTCGCTGGTCGGAGATCGTAGCGACACGGACGTCCTGCGGCTTCTCGAACTGGAAAATGACGTATTGAGAGCGCATCGAAAATTGGGCCGCGATCTTCGTTTGCATGAGGTGGGACGACAGGCTGGGCGGCGTATTTTTGCTGGGTGGTGCGATGTGCCGCATGATCCTTTGGAATTGGCGCTGCCAAAGTATCAGCGCCAGTTTTCCGAATTTGATTGGGTTATCTATACGCCCCAGCGGATGGTTCGCTGCACGCAGGGCAATGTCTCACTAGCGCAGGCGCCTGAGCGGCCAGAGTTGCTGCGCGATACGATGCATTCTGACTGGTATGAATGGTTGAGGGCGCAGGTTTGCCCCACGCCCTCAAAAGATAGAACGGATTTTTCGGCCAATCTTACGTATTGAAGAGGAAGTGCATCACGTCGCCGTCTTGGACGATGTATGCTTTGCCTTCCGCACGCATTTTACCAGCTTCTTTAGCGCCAGTTTCACCCTTGAACTGGATGTAGTCATTGAACGCGATGGTTTCAGCGCGGATGAAGCCACGTTCAAAGTCGCCGTGGATCACGCCAGCAGCAGCAGGAGCGCCCGTGCCTTCTTTGATGGTCCATGCGCGGGCTTCTTTCGGGCCAACGGTAAAGTAAGTCTGCAGGTGCAGCAGTTCATAGCCAGCGCGGATGAGACGATCGAGGCCTGCCTCGGTGAGGCCCAGTTCGGAGAGGAACATTTCCTGTTCTTCGTCGTCGAGTTGGCTGATCTCTTCCTCGATGCGAGCGGAAATGACAACGTGGCTGTTGCCCTGAGCCGCTGCCATTTCAGCAACGCGAGCCGATTGGCTATTGCCTGCGCCAGCAGAGGTTTCTTCGACGTTGCAAACATAAAGGACAGGTTTGGTCGACAACAGTTGCAACATCTTCCACTGCTTCTGGTCGTCTTCCGAAATCTCGACGGTGCGGGCTGGTTTGCCTGCTTCGATTGCATCCTTCGCGAGTTTCAGGAGCCGTTCCTGTTCAACAGCCTCTTTGTCACCACCGCGAACCTTGCGGACGATGTTCTGTAGGCGACGCTCGATCGACTCTAGGTCCGCGAGCATCAATTCCATCTCGATGGTCTCTGCGTCGGCGACAGGGTCCACGCGGCCTTCAACGTGCGTGATGTCATCATCTTCAAAGCAGCGTAGAACGTGGGCGATAGCATCACATTCGCGGATGTTGGCAAGGAATTGGTTGCCAAGACCTTCGCCTTTGGATGCGCCTTTGACGAGGCCAGCGATGTCTACAAATGTCATACGCGTCGGGATGATCTGTTTGGAGCCAGCGATTTCGGCCAGAGCATCAAGGCGCTGATCGGGGACGGCCACTTCGCCGACGTTCGGTTCGATGGTGCAGAAGGGGAAGTTTGCAGCCTGTGCCGCTGCCGTTTTCGTCAGCGCGTTAAACAGGGTCGATTTGCCGACGTTCGGTAGACCCACGATACCCATCTTGAATCCCATCGGACCCTCCTGAAATTGCTCGAATGGCTTCTAGGCTGCAAGGCGCTTCGACGCAAGCGTCGCTGGGGGCATTGCCCCCAGACCCCCAGGATATTTGAGGCACAAATGCAGTATGGCGCATTTTGCTTGCACGCGAGGGCAGTGCGGCGTGACGTGGGCGCATAAAGGCGGTGCGGTCACAGTGCCTGTCTCTTTATCCAAGAGTAACGTCTAGGATCATCATCAAGATCAGACCGAAGAGAAGACCAGTGGTAGCACGGTTCTGATGCCCGTTGCGGTGCGTTTCAGGGAGGATTTCGTGGCTAATGATGTACAGCATTGCCCCTGCAGAGAATGTCAGTCCTAGCGGTAGGATTTCGTGGGTGACGGAAACTGCGCTAGCGCCAATCAGTGCACCAATGGGTTCGACCATGCCGGTCAGGGCAGCAACGAGGAAAGACTTACACCTCGAATAGCCGCGCCCGATGAGCGCAACGGCAACAGCAAGGCCTTCAGGCATGTCTTGGAGCGAGATACCTGTCATAACCGATATACCGCTGGTGGTGCCGTCACCAAAGGCTACGCCGATCGACATGCCTTCGGGGAAGTTGTGGATGGTTATCGCAATGACGAAGAGCCAGATGCGTCCCATCGCAGCAGTGTCGGCGCCTTCTTGGCCAGTGATGAAATGTTCATGGGGCAACGACGAGTTCAGCCAAGCGACAAATGCAGCGCCGAGGGCGATCCCAAGGCCAGCGATGAGGGAGGCGATCAAGGTAGAGCCGTATTGCTCTGTCGCAATATCAATCCCTGGCAGGATCAGGGAGAAGTAGGATGCCGAGAGCATCACGCCTGCTGCGAAACCTAAAAGCGTATCGCTGGCGCGTTGGCTCAGTGTCTTCCCAATTAATACCGGAACAGCGCCCAGTGCCGTAGCAATTCCTGCGACCAGACCGCCAAGTGTGCCGTTGAGAATGGTTTCCATAAATGCGCTCCCAGAATTTACGCGCATTAAATTTAGAATCATTTTAAATAGCAAGATAATCCAAGGTGTTTTCTCTTTACCAAGGAGCGATTTTCGCCTTTCCAAAAAGGGGATTCGCGTGTATGAGCGCGGCTTCATCGGGTCGCACACCCTTGGAGGGCGGCCCCTCATCTTATGGAGATTATCAAGATGGCACGTGAGATTCCTGATCTTATCGCCACGGAACGTACGGGGACAGGCAAGGGGGCCGCTCGTCAAGCTCGCCGTGATGGGCTCGTTCCGGGTATCGTTTACGGTGGTGGACAAGATCCGCTTCCGCTGAACTTCAACTACAACAAACTGCTTCAGAAACTGAAGCAGGGCCGTTTCATGTCCACCCTGTTCAACCTCAAAGTTGAAGGTCAGGAAGATGTACGTGTGATCTGCCGTGGCGTTCAGCGCGATGTTGTAAAAGACCTACCGACTCACATCGACTTTATGCGCCTGAAGCGCACCAGCCGTGTGAACCTGTTCGTGCACGTTGAGTTCGAAAACCACAAAGCTGCACCGGGCATCAAAAAAGGCGGCGTTCTGACCGTTGTTCGTCCGGAAGTCGAGCTGAGCGTTATCGCTGGCGACATTCCTGAGCAGATCGTTGTTGACCTGACCGGCCGCGAAATCGGCGATGTGATCCACATCTCTGACGTAACTCTGCCGGAAGGCGTTTCGCCGACCATCGACCGTGACTTCGTTATTGCGAACATCTCGGCTCCGTCGGGTCTGCGTTCGGCTGGCGTTGACGAAGACGAAGAGGGTGCAGAAGAGTAATTCTCTTCTTCACATCAGAATTAGGGAAACGGGGTCCGACGGGCCCCGTTTTCTTTTGTTGCTGAGGAAAATATTGGGTTTGATCCGCGGCAGGCTTCAGGCCTGAGCGAACAGGTTACCGCGCGCCTTCACAATGCTAACAAGCAAGATGAAGATGTAGATCACGTTCACGGACACGAGCAGCAGCCAAGGACGGAAGAACACGAGACCGACGACGAGCAGAGTAAGCACGAGCACGACCCGAGAGAGGCTGCGTGGAACTCGGACGGCCTTGAGCGATAGCGTCTTCAGTGTTGAGATCATAAGTACGCCAACAAATCCGAGCCAAATTGCTATGATCATGGGAATCGAGTGGGTGTCGAAGTAACCGCCGAATACAAGGAATGCAGGCATCAGCGCGAGCATCGCGCCACCCGGTGACGGGACACCTACAAAATGGGGCGTTTCACCGTCGTCCGTCTTTGGCTTGTCCTTCATTACGTTGAAGCGAGCAAGACGAAGGCAGGCCGCTCCAGCGTAAACTAGCGCGAAAATCCAGCCGAGGCCGCCAAGCGAGCTCAGGAAAAACTGGTAAATCAGGATCGACGGTGCGACGCCAAAGCACACAAAATCTGAGAGCGAATCGAGTTCGCCGCCCAATTCGGACGTAGAGTTGAGCCGACGCGCCATGAGGCCATCAAGGCCATCCATGACAGCAGCGAGCATGATCAGGAACGTGGCGAGCATGAAACGTTCGTCGACGGCAAAGCGGATGGACGTGAGACCCAAGCACATTCCTGTCAGGGTCACCATATTGGGGACCATTTGGACGAAAGGAACGCGGCCCTTGGTGTCCCGATTGTTTTCGTGCTCGCTCATGAGGTGCCTTAGGCTTGGGGCGCTTCGCCCAAATCTGCAATAACAGTTTCGCCAGCGATCATTGTCTGGCCTATCGATACCATCGGCTTTGCGCCCTCAGGAAGATAGATATCCAGACGAGACCCGAAACGGATGAGACCAAAACGTTCACCAATGCCGATCTCTTGGCCTTCTTTGGACCAGCACAGAATGCGACGCGCGACGAGGCCCGCGATCTGAACGGTGCCGAATTTCCGACCATCGGGAAGCTCGATGGTGATGCCGTTACGCTCGTTGTCCTCGGACGCTTTGTCGAGGGAGGCGTTGAGGAATTTACCGGGACGGTAAGCAACCGCGGTGATTGTGCCAGCAGCAGGTGCGCGGTTCACGTGACAGTTAAACACCGACATGAACACGGAAATGCGGGTCATGGCTTCGTCGCCAAGGCCTAGCTCTGCAGGTGGAACAGCAGGTTCCAGCAGCGACACAACGCCGTCCGCTGGAGAAACCATAATGCCCTTGCGGTCAGGCGTGACGCGTACGGGGTCGCGAAAGAAGTAATAGACCCAAACCGTCAGGCCGACGCCAATCCAGCCGAGCGGCTCCCACAGAAGGAACAACAGGACCGTAATCGCTGCAGCGATTGCTACAAACTTGCGCCCTTCGGGGTGCATGGGTTTTACAAAGGTCGACAGCATCGAGACAGACATCAGAGCACCATTTTTCGAATGAGTTGGGTCTCTTTAGCCGTGTGGTCGCGTCAAGAAAACCTCTCTTGAGGTGATCGTAGACATATGATCACGAAAAGAGAGGCCTATTTTCTTAGTTCTTTGGGTTCTTCTTAAAACCACCTTTGGGATTGCCGCCCTTGAACGACGACTTGCGGTCGCCAGAAGGCTTGCCACCGAATTTCTTACCAGCTGGTTTGTCACCAAATGTGCGTTTTCCTGCGGGCTTCTTTGCTGAGTCGTCGCCAGCGCGAGCACGCGGCTTAGCAAAAGACGGTCGATCAACGCGGCCATCGTCGCGGCGCTTCATGTCTTCTTTCTTCCAGCGCGTTTTGATGCGCGGTTCAGAGCCAGTTTCGCCGTCGGATTTGGCTTCTACTTTGCGCGGTTTAGTATCGGGTTTGTCAAAACGCGCGGGGCGCTCAAACTTTGCGGGTTTGTCCTTGCGCTCTGGACGTTCGAAACGTTCTGGACGAGGCGAACGCTCACCACGCTCACCACGCTCACCACGCTCACCACGCTCACCACGCTCACCACGCTCACCACGTTCTTCGCGACGAGGACGGTCCGACGGACCTCCACGATGGGGAGGACGCTCAGGACGGTCTGGACGTGGGCCGCGCGGTTTACGCGCGTCCATTTCTGGTGCTTGGTCCATGACGACCAGCGAAATGCCCTGTTCCAACTCGAGGTTCGCACCTTCGCGCGCAACCATCGCCTTGCCAGCTTCTTCCTGAACTTCGACGTAGGTGTCCGCATCGTTGATGCGGATACGGCCAATCGCATTCTTGTTCAGACCAGACTGTTTGCACAGCATCGGCAACAGCCAGCGCGGTTCCGCACGTTCGTTGCGGCCGATCGAGAGCTTGAACCAAACCGACGGCCCAAATTCTTGTTTCTTCTTCTCGCGATCAACAGACACGCCACCCAGTTCTTCAGGCGGGCAGCGACGTTCTTGATAGAGGCGCAGATAGGCAGCAGCGACTTGTTCAGCGCTGTATTTTTCAAGCAGTTTGCTGGCGAACGCAGCCTGATCCTCGTTGATGGCTTCGGACCATGCAGGGTGGTTGATCAGACGCTCTTCTTCACGTGTTTGAACAGCCTCGGCGCTAGGCGGCTCTGTCCATTCTGCTTCCAGCTTCGCCCATTTGAGCAAACGGGTGATTTTCATACGATCACGCGGTGTGGCGATCAGCGCGGAAATACCCTTGCGTCCAGCGCGACCGGTACGGCCAGAGCGGTGCAAAAGGGTTTCGGTGTTGGTCGGCGTTTCAGCGTGGATAACCAACTCAAGTCCCGGAAGGTCGATACCACGTGCAGCAACGTCTGTCGCAACGCAGATCTTTGCACGACCGTCGCGCATCGCTTGAAGCGCGTGTGTCCTTTCGGTTTGGGTTAGTTCGCCCGAGAGCGATACAACTTGGAAACCACGGTTCGACAGGCGGGCCGTCAGACGGGCCACGGCTGCGCGGGTGTTCGCAAAGATGATGGTGTTATCGGGGTCATGGAACAAAAGCGCGTTGATGATCGCGTGTTCAGCGTCATGCGGTGCACAATTTAGAACCTGATACGAAATGTCAGAGTGCTGCTGTTCTTTTGCCGAAACTTCTACGCGCAGCGCGTCCTTTTGGAAGTCTTTCGCCAGTTTCGCGATCAGTGGCGGAACGGTTGCGGAGAACATCAGCGTGCGGCGATCTTCGGGCGCTTCGGCCAAAATGAACTCGAGGTCCTCACGGAATCCGAGGTCGAGCATTTCGTCCGCTTCGTCCAAGACAACAGCGCGTGCCATCGTGAGGTCAAGCGCGTTGCGTTGGATGTGGTCGCGAATACGGCCTGGTGTACCGACGACGATGTGCGCACCACGTTCGAGAGCACGACGTTCGTTGCGAGGGTCCATACCACCAACAGCGGAGGCAATCACGGCACCCGTTTTCGCGTAGAGCCATTCAAGCTCGCGGCTGACTTGGAATGCAAGTTCGCGGGTCGGCGCAACGATCAGCGCGACAGGGAGGCCAGCGCGACCAGCAGAGCCGTCATCGTCCAAAAGGTCGGATGCGATAGCGAGGCCAAAGCCAACTGTTTTGCCAGAACCAGTACGAGCGGAAACCAGAAGGTCTTTCCCCTCATATTCGGGATTTAGCACAGCCTCCTGAACATCGGTCAGCGTTGTATACCCACGCTCGGATAGCGCGGCGGAAATAGTCGGGATCATCAGGGAGGCTTTCAAAAAAGGTCGAAGGTGGCCGTCTACACGGGCAGACACGCTAAGTATATAGCAAATATGTTGGCTCTGCTATGACCTGTCGGTATGGATAACATATGAAACTATTTGTCGGCCTCGGAAATCCGGGTGTGAAATACGCCCAGAATCGTCACAACATCGGCTTTATGGCCGTGGAACGTATCGCGAGCGATCACGGGTTTTCGCCGTGGCGCGCCAAATTCCAAGGCCAAACGAGCGAAGGTAGACTGGGGTCCGAAAAGGTTATCCTGTTGAAACCGGACACCTTTATGAATCTATCTGGCCAGTCTGTTGGCGAGGCGATGCGGTTTCACAAGCTCACGCCCCAAGATGTAGTCGTGTTCCACGATGAACTCGATCTCGCGCCGAGCAAGTGTCGTTTGAAAACGGGCGGCGGCCATGCGGGCCACAACGGGCTTCGTTCGATCCACCAACATATCGGTGAAGCTTACGACCGCGTTCGGCTTGGCATCGGTCACCCTGGGCACAAAGATCGCGTCGCTGGCTATGTCTTGTCTGACTTTGCGAAAGCAGAGCAGGATTGGCTCGATGATATGATGCGTGGAATCAGTGACGGGGCAGGTGCTCTGGCAGAGGGTGATGGCCCTAAATTCCTAAATGCCGTTGCATTGCGTGTTGCTCCGCCTCGCTCTGGCACAGGGACGGCTCAGGCCCCGAAGTCGAAGAACAAGCCCGAAAAGCTCGTCAAAAACGAACCGACGGTTGAGGAAGATACCCGCAGTCCGATGGAAAAGTTGGTGGATAGGTTCAGATGACAGGTCGCTTACCCGAGGCTCTTTTAACTCAGGCGCAGGCCTGCGAGGCTCTTGGGTCACCGTTGACTGCGAATCTACTGAGCTTGTTGGCCGAGAGGCTCACACCTAGCTCCCCGCTCACTGCGTGTTTGTTTAATTGGCCGGGTGATATGGGGCCATCGGCAGACTCAGTCCCGTTGCGGCTCGCGGGGGCGTTGAACGCACTTCGAATGTTGGGGCGGTGTGGGTTGGAAGACGCCTACGAAAACTACGCGACCGATCCTGATGCGCTTTGGGTGGCTGTAGAACGTGCTTTGACTGAAGAAGCCCCTTTCATATCGACGTTTATCGATAGTCCCCCGCAAACAAATGAAGTCCGCCGCTCTGCCGTTCTCATTGCGGTTTCTCACTGGCTGACAAAGCGGTTCAAGCTCCCGATGAATGTTTTCGAAGTCGGTGCGAGCGCTGGTTTGAACCTCATGTGGGATAGGTTCGCATTGTATTTGGGAGAGATTGTGTATGGCGACGACGATAGTCCCGTTCGGTTGGCTCCTGAGTGGACAGGGCCCTATCCGCCGAGGTCAGAGCTGCGGATATTAGATCGTCGTGGCGTGGACCTGAGCCCGATTGATGTCCAGAACCCGCTAGATCGGTTGCGCCTCAAGTCGTACATTTGGCCTGATCAGTTCGAGCGCGTGGCACTCACAGAGGCAGCAATCAGGCTGTGTGAAGTCAGCGTTGAACAGGGTGACGCCGTCGAGTGGTTGAATGCCAGTCTTCAAACGACGTGTGGCGCCCTGTCGATGGTCTATTCGACGGTGGCTTGGCAGTATTTGCCAGCCGATGCCCAAGAGCGTGGTCGGTCGATTATCGAAACTGTTGGTCGTGCAGCGACTGCAGAAAGTCCGCTTGCATGGTTCCAGATGGAAGCTGACGGTCAAAGCGGGAGCGCAGCCCTGACGTTGCGCATTTGGCCGGGAGAACTGCGGTTCAAAATGGGTCGTGTTGATTTCCATGGTCGCTGGGTTAAATGGACCCCACCTGTGTGATGAGGCCCCGATGACTCAAATGGACCAATCTCTTAACGTATACGGCGCACCGCTTATTTCGTGCTCCACCGATCCGATGACCGGATTTTTCCGCGACGGGTTCTGCAATACATGCGAGCAGGACCAAGGGAGCCACACCGTTTGCGCAGTCATGACCGATGAATTCCTCGCGTTTTCGAAATACGTGGGGAATGACCTGTCGACACCGAGGCCCGAGTTCAATTTCGTAGGCCTGAAAGCTGGCGATCAATGGTGCCTTTGCGCTGGACGCTTTCTGCAAGCCGCCGACGAAGGGTGCGCGCCTTTGGTTAATCTCAATGCCACTCACATGCGGGCGCTTGAGATTGTGCCTTTGGCTGTCCTAGAGGCTCACTCTGCCGCTTGAGCGGGAACAGCAAAGGCTGTTTCATCCAACAAATCGTCAATAAACAGGCTGAGAAGCTGGGGCCGCCCTGTAACGCCAGCCTTCCTGTAAATTGCATTCGTCTGCGCTTTAACCGTGCCTTCTGACGTATTGCGAAGCGCGGCGATTTCAGCGGTATTCAGCCCTTTGATGGCAAACAACGCGACGTCTTGTTCCGCGGCGGTGAGGCCCCATGCATCGAACCGTTCGTGCATGAGTTCCATAAAGGCACCCGATGCCGCGCGTAGACGATTTTCTGCCAGTCGAGCACGTGCGGAGGACCGTCGCAAGATGACCGCACCAAAGCCGACACCGATCAAAAGGCCGAATGCGGCGCCGAGTTCGATATATTCCGAGACTTGCCACGAGAATGCAGCAACGCCAAACACCGACGACAGGATGTTCCATAGGAAAAAGGTGGCGCAAATGATTTGCACCACGAGGACAGCTGTGACTGCCCGCTTGTCCATTAATTGGAACCTATCCCGTTAATCATCGTCGTCCTTGCCATCGCCATTATCTTCGTCGTCTTTGCTGTCGTTATCGTCACCACCTCGATTACGGCCACGATCATGATCATCGTCAGAGCTTTCATCGTCCTCATCATCGCTGCGATCATCGTCATTTCCGTGTCTGTCGTGATCGTCGTCGGATTCAATTTCTTCGAGCTCCGCAATGCGGGGGATGATGGTCATATTGGATCGCTTGCTTTCGCCAATCGCACGCCAATAGTCCCTCAGCAGTTCGCCCGTGGTTGGGTTAAACACAAGTTCTCTTTCGTGGGTCTGATTGCGCGCTACCACTCGAACGCGGCCCAAAAGGGTGCGATTTACGACGATGTCGGTATAGCCCTGCTCCTGCAGCTGCATGACGATGCTGTCTTGGATCGACTGCGCATGCACAGGCGCCCCAAACGCCAAAAGGGCGATTGTGATCATAATCGAAAGAGATTTGGTCCCGAATTTCATTTGTTCACCAGAAGGGGGTTCTGACAAAATGCCAGAACCCAAATATGTTAGCATGAAGCGTTACGAGTCGTCATTGCTATCGTCGTCACTATCATCACCGCTGTCGTCGCGGTCATCATCGTGATCATCGTTGTCATGGCCGCGGCCGTGGTGACCACCATTCCGACCGTGATCGTCGTTTAGATCGTGCGAAGGGCCGTCATCGCTTCCACGAACCCGACCCGAGGCACCACGTTCGCCATCGCGTTCTGTTCGAGTTCTGACTTCGCTCGAAATTTCGGCGCCTGTCGCTCGGTCATATATAACCTCATATTTCATGCCATCACGATAGGCTTCGACTTTGACCGTGCTGGCGGAGTTATAGATTTCAATACCTGTGAAGCCACCATTTTGGTAAGCGGAGATGATGTTGTCGATCAGTGGATCGGCTTTGACGGTTAGTGTGGATGCGGCGATCAAAATCGCAGCGGCAAAGGTTATCTTTTTCATAATACTCTCCCTGATTAACGGTAATCCGTGGAGACAGCGTCGCCTGAAATATGACCGTCGATCTATCCGCGCAGAGTTTATTATAGCCTAATGATCCATAGGTTGTATGGCTATAAACCAGAGTTTATGCGCCGAAAAACAAAACCCCGCGCAATGGCGGGGCTTTGATTTATCATAGTATTGCAGACACTTAGTCGCTGTTGCGACCTTCGTTGCCACTGGTCATATCGACTCCTAGGTGGCGCGCAACGGTAAAGATGTCTTTGTCGCCGCGACCACACATGTTCATCACGATGATATGGTCCTTGGGCAGAGTCGGCGCGATTTTCATCACGTGAGCCAACGCGTGAGACGGTTCCAGAGCAGGAATGATGCCTTCGGTGCGGCACGAGAACTGGAATGCTTCGAGCGCTTCTTTGTCGGTGATCGACACATATTTTGCGCGACCGATGTCATGCAGCCACGCGTGTTCTGGCCCGATGCCCGGATAGTCCAAGCCAGCGGAGATCGAGAAACCTTCGAGGATCTGACCATCTTCGTCTTGGAGCAGATAGGTGCGGTTGCCATGCAGGACGCCCGGACGGCCGCCTGTCAGCGACGCGCAGTGCTCCATCTTTTCGTTCACGCCTTTTCCACCAGCTTCGACGCCGATGATATTGACCGATGGATCATCGAGGAACGGATAGAACAAGCCCATCGCGTTCGAACCACCACCAATCGCGGCAATCACGGTATCGGGCAGGCGGCCTTCGCCCTCTTGTTCGGGCAGCTGCCAGCGGACTTCTTTACCGATGATCGATTGGAAATCGCGAACCATGGCAGGGTAGGGGTGCGGGCCAGCAACGGTGCCGATGCAGTAGAAGGTATCTTCGACGTTGGTGACCCAATCCCGAAGCGCGTCGTTCATTGCATCTTTCAGTGTGCCACGGCCAGAGGTCACTGGAATAACCTCGGCGCCAAGCAGCTTCATGCGGAACACGTTCGGCTGCTGACGTTCAACGTCATGCGCCCCCATGTAGACCACACACTTCAGGCCAAACTTCGCACAGACAGTTGCCGTTGCTACGCCGTGCTGACCTGCGCCCGTTTCAGCGATGATCCGCGATTTACCCATGCGGCGAGCAAGGATGATCTGACCAAGAACGTTGTTGATCTTGTGCGCGCCAGTGTGGTTCAGCTCGTCACGCTTGAGGTAGATTTTCGCGCCACCTAGCTCTTCGGTCATACGGCTTGCAAAATACAACGGGGAAGGGCGGCCTACGTAGTGTTTCCACAGATCGTCCATTTCGGCCCAGAAGGTCGCATCGGTTTTTGCTTTTTCGTACTCAGCCTGCAGATCAAGGATCAGAGGCATAAGTGTTTCAGCAACGAACCGACCGCCGAAATTGCCAAAGCGGCCTTGTTCGTCCGGACCGTTCATAAAGCTGTTGAATAGATCGTCTGCCATCGTGGCCTCCCCGAAGTTCAGCAGAACAGTTAGCGCCAATGCGCTAAGGGGTAAAGGGAGGAACCGTTACGCTTGTGCTGCTGCGATAAATGCGCGGATTTTTTCGGCATCTTTTACGCCTGCAGCCGATTCCACGCCTGACGATACATCTACCTGACGCGCGCCAGTCATATCGATTGCCTGCGCAACGTTGTCAGCATTTAAGCCGCCGGCCAGCATCCACGGACGGGTCCAATATTTGCGCCGCACCATTTTCCAATCCCACGCTGCGCCGTTCCCACCTGGACGGTCAGAGTCTATCGGCTGTTTCGGCTCAACGAGGATCTGGTCGGCGACTTGGGCATAAAGGTCGATCTGGAACAGATCGTCTGGGGACGAAATGCCGATAGCCTTCATAACAGGCAGACCATAGCGCTCTCGAACTTCCGTCACGCGCTCTGGGCTTTCTTTGCCGTGAAGCTGCAGCATATCGAGCGGAACTTTGGCCGTTAATTCATCCAAGAATTCATCACTCGCATCGACAACGAGCGCTACCTTTGCGACGCCAAGCGGGACCTCAAGCGCCAAGACTGCGGCCTCGTCGATGGTGACATTGCGTGGACTCTTGGAAAAGAAGACGAACCCAAGGTAAGCCGCCCCAGCATCACAGGCGACCTGAATGCTGGCCGCATCGCGAAGCCCGCAGATTTTCACTCTGACATCAGGCATGATTACGAACGTTCGAGCAGTTGGAGAACGTCATCTTTGCCGTCGCCATCTGCATCGCGGAGACGGTCCAATTCACGACGAAGCTGCTTTGCTTCTTTGCCACGTGCACGGGCTTCGGAACGGGTTTTGTGTTCGCGCAGCCATTCCCAGAGAAACCCGATGAGCAAACCAACACCAACACCTAGGAAAATCGCGATGAACAAAGGCACCTGAACGGTCGGCGCTACGCCGATGAAGTCAGCGAGCAAGTTCGGCATGGCGTGGATCGTCACGATGTCACGATTTGCCAAACCAACAAGCACAAGACAAAGGGCAACAATGCCCCAAAAGGCGTAGCGAAGCGTTTTCATTCGGTTCTCTTATTCGTCGTTCAGTCGATCGCGCAGCAGCTTGCCTGTCTTAAAGAACGGCACGTGCTTTTCTTCGACGTCGACAGATTCGCCGGTGCGCGGGTTACGGCCCGTTCTCGCATCGCGTTTCTTGACAGAGAATGCGCCGAAACCGCGCAGCTCAACCCGATGACCATCGGCCATCGCTTCAGTGATGGTGTCAAAGACCGTATTCACGATCTTCTCTACATCACGCTGGTAGAGGTGAGGATTTTCGTCGGCGATCTTTTGGATCAGTTCTGACCTGATCATAGGCGTGGACCCCCCGGGTATGAAACAGACGGCAGGTTCACCCTGCTCACTGCACGACTATAGGAAAACAGAACCCATCGGGGAATAGCCGTCATAGGGTGTAAATCGCGAAAATTGCATCAATTTCGGGCCTTTGGCTGGTGATTGAGGAATTTCGGCAGCGACTTCCAGTTTGGGCTCAAACGCTGCATCGCAGCACTGACGCAGCGATTCGCCAAAGAAAAACCCCGCTGCCTTACGACAGCGGGGTTCATTCTTGCACTCGAAAGGGGACTTATTCGTCCGAACCTTTCAGAGCTGCACCGAGGATATCGCCGAGCGAAGCGCCAGAAGCGGACGAACCGTACTGTTCTACTGCTTCTTTCTCTTCTGCGATTTCACGTGCTTTGATCGACAGACCCAGTTTGCGGGTCTTGCTGTCTACGTTGGTCACGCGAACGTCGACTTTATCGCCTACGCCGAAACGCTCAGGACGCTGTTCGGCACGGTCACGCGACAGGTCCGAACGACGGATGAACGACTTCATGCCTTCGTACTCAACCTCGATGCCGCCATCTTCGATTGCGGTTACGTTAACGGTGATCACCGAACCACGCTTTACGCCGCCAATGGCTTCAGCGAACGGGTCGCCTTCCATTGCTTTGATCGAGAGCGAGATGCGCTCTTTCTCAACGTCGACTTCGGTAACGACAGCCTTAACAACGTCGTTCTTGTGGTAGTTTTGGATCGCGTCTTCGCCACGGTCGTCCCACGACAGGTCGGAGAGGTGAACCATGCCGTCGATGTCGCCAGGCAGGCCGATGAACAGACCGAATTCGGTGATGTTCTTAACTTCACCTTCAACCTGTGTGCCTTCTGGGTGGGTCTCAGCAAAGACTTCCCATGGGTTGCGCTGGGTCTGCTTGAGGCCGAGCGAAACGCGACGCTTGGACGAGTCGATTTCGAGAACCATGACTTCGACTTCTTGCGAGGTCGAAACGATTTTGCCCGGGTGGACGTTTTTCTTGGTCCAGGACATTTCGGAAACGTGAACCAGACCTTCAACGCCAGCTTCGAGCTCAACAAATGCACCGTAGTCGGTGATGTTGGTTACGCGGCCAGTGTGTACCGATTCCAGCGGGTAGCGAGTTTCAACTGCATCCCACGGATCGTCCTGAAGCTGTTTCATGCCCAGAGAGATACGGTGGGTGTCTTTGTTGATCTTGATGACCTGAACGTTGATGGTCTCGCCGATCGACAGGATTTCCGACGGGTGGTTAACACGGCGCCATGCCATGTCGGTGACGTGCAGCAGGCCGTCAACGCCGCCCAGATCAACGAACGCACCGTATTCGGTGATGTTCTTGACCACGCCTTCAACAGCCTGACCTTCGGTGAGGTTGCCGATGACTTCAGCACGCTGTTCAGCGCGCGACTCTTCGAGGATCGCACGACGCGATACAACGATGTTGCCACGACGGCGGTCCATTTTCAGGATTTGGAACGGCTGCTTCAGACCCATCAGCGGGCCAGCGTCGCGTACGGGACGTACGTCGACCTGCGAACCCGGAAGGAACGCAACGGCGCCGCCCAGATCGACAGTAAAGCCACCTTTGACGCGGCCAAAGATTGCGCCTTCGACGCGCTCTTCTGCAGCGTATGCTTTTTCCAGACGATCCCATGCTTCTTCGCGGCGAGCCATTTCGCGGGAAATGACAGCTTCGCCACGGGCGTTTTCAGCCGCGCGCAGGAACACTTCCACTTCGTCGCCAACAGCGATCGAGGGAGCTTCACCCGGGTTTGCGAATTCTTTGAGGTCTACGCGGCCTTCCATTTTGTAGCCGACGTCGATGATAGCCTGACCGGCTTCAATCGCGATAACCTTACCTTTGACAACCGAACCTTCAGCCGGGGTGTCAATTTCGAAGCTTTCTTGTAGGAGGGCTTCGAATTCCTCCATCGATACGTTAGCCATCTGGCGTTAATCCTTTTCACGGTTTTTCTGGCCTAGCGGTTGGATCCGCCGGTCTTTTGATTGGCGTCGGTAAACGCAAAACAAAGAGGGCCGGAATGTCCGACCCTGCCTGATCCTGCGTCCACAGGTGTAACCCCTGCTTTAGACAGGGGCGCGTTTACCGCAGAAACCCCAACAGGGCAAGGACGGAATCCAACCTTGCCCCGGCAGGTGCAGCTTACTTTACATCGGTGACGATGCTGTCGCGCGAACGGCGAACTTTTTTCTGCGGGGCGAGCCAGTCGTTCGGCTCATCGCGGTAGCCGATTGCGAGGGTGACGACGGACTTCAGGCCCTTTTCTTTGAGGCCGAGAATTTCGTCGAATTGCGCAGGGTCAAAACCTTCCATCGGGGTCGTGTCGACGCCTTCTTCGGCGGCTGCCATCAAGGCAAAACCGAGTGCGATGTAGGCCTGACGTGCCGCATGTTCAAAGTTGGTCTGAGCATCGCGAGCCAGATACATGCCTTTGAGGTTGTCATAGTAGCCATTTAGCGCCTCACGGGTTTCTTCGCCGCGAATTTCTGCGTGAAGGTCAACAACACTGCTGATGTTTTCGTCGGTGTAGTTTTCCCACGCGGCAAATACGAGAACTGCGGTTCCGTCAGTGATTTGCTTTTGACCGAATGCGGCTGCAGACAGCTTTGCGCGCACATCATCGTTGGTCACGAGGATCAGTTGGAACGGCTGCAGGCCAGACGATGTCGGCGCGCGGCGGGCCGCATCAACAATGCGTTCGATTTTTTCAGCTGGAACAACCTTGGACGCATCCATAGCTTTGGTTGCGTAGCGCCAGTCGAGTTTTTCGTAGAACATCCGATTACCTTTCGAGGAGGGTGGTATTAATTCGATACTGGGTATATATTTGTGACCAATATGGCCTTCAAGAAGGCACATTTTGGATACTCAGTATCAAAGAGGGAACCATGAAGGACGTCGGCCACTGCCCGCTTCAATGCGAGAAAATCAATAGTGTTTTGTCCCGGATCGGTGACAGATGGAGCATCCTTGTGATGATTGCTCTCAAAGGGCGTCAGGTCATGCGTTTCAATGAGTTAAAGCGACATCTGGGTATCACGCAGCGCATGCTTTCCCTGACTTTGCGAGAGCTAGAGCGTGACGGGCTCGTGAACCGTACGGCCTATGCCACGGTGCCGCCGACGGTCGAATATGAATTGACCGATTTGGGCCAGTCTTTTGCAGAAACTATCGGTGTGATGGGCGAATGGGCTGTTGAGCACTTGGCCGAGATTGACCGTGCTCGCGCAGAGTATGATCGGAAAAACGCGGCTTAACGTGCGGCGTTGATCGCATTCACGGCGGCGGTAATAGCGTCTTCAATAGACAGATCACTTGTGTCGATCAGAAGGGCATCGTCGGCAGGTTTCAGCGGCGCATCGGCGCGATTCATATCGCGGTCATCGCGTTCCCGTACCTCGGCCAATACCTGTGCCTCGTCGCCACCGACCTCCAGCCACCGACGATGGGCGCGAACTTCGGCGCTCGCAGTAACAAAGAGTTTTACATCAGCCTTAGGGCAAATGACCGTCCCAATATCGCGACCATCGAGGACCGCACCGCCGTCTTGCGTGGCAAAGCGACGTTGAAAATCTACCAAAGCAGCGCGGACTTCTGGGATAACTGCGACCTTGGATGCCGCTTGCCCAGCCGCCAACGACCGCAGATCATCGCGGCTCAGGTCATCGTTATTCAGCGTTTGGGCCGCAGTAATCGGATCAACGCCATCCGCAGCTTTCGCGCCCACGGCTCTGTAGAGCAATCCGGTATCGAGATGTGCAAAGCCGAATTTCGCAGCGACGGCTTTGGAAATCGTCCCTTTGCCTGCAGCGGCTGGGCCATCGATGGCTACTGTGAAAGTCATGTTCGCCTCTTACTTAAGGGAGCCGTGCGCCGCCTTGCACCCACATCTCGAACAAGCGGACGGCACCAAATGCGATCAAAATGCCTGTCACAATGGTGGTCCGCCAGTTCCGTTGTGGCTTTCGCTCATTAGGGATTAGACCGTTCGATCGCTGCGCCCAAGTCCGCCATGAGGGGTTCAAAGATCGGGAAGGAGGTCGCAATCGGCGAGCCATCGTCCACCGACATCGGTTTGTTCGTGGCCATACCCATCACCATGAACGACATCGCGATGCGGTGATCGAGGCGAGATTCAACCGTTACGCCGCCCTCAACGTTGCCAAAGCCGCGACCTCTGACGATCCACCAATCGTCACCTTCGTCAACTTCGACGCCAGCAGCGCGCAGACCTTTGGCCATCGCATCAATGCGGTCAGATTCTTTGACGCGCAGTTCTTTTACGCCCTTCATCACGGTGTCGCCTTCAGCGAAGGACGCGACAACGGACAGAACAGGGTATTCGTCGATCATCGAGGCAGCGCGAGCAGGCGGAACTTCGATCCCTTTGAGGTTCGGTGAGTATTTTGCACGCAGGTCGGCAACGGGTTCGCCGCCTTCTTCGCGCAGGTTCTCGTATTCCAGATCAGCGCCCATTTCGCGCAGCGTTGTGAACAAACCAGCGCGGGTGTCGTTCAAGCCGATATTCGGGACGAGCACGTCAGAGCCCTCGGTGATGATCGCAGCGCAAACAGGGAATGCAGCCGACGATGGGTCGCGAGGGACGACAATCTTTTGAGCCTTCAGTTCAGGCTGTCCAGTCAACGTGATAACGCGTCCTTCTTCGGTCGTTTCGACCGTCAGTTCCGCACCGAAACCAACCAGCATCCGTTCGGTGTGATCGCGGGTGGCTTCTTTTTCGATAACGACAGTCTTGCCCGGGGCATTCAGACCAGCCAGCAAAACAGCCGATTTCACCTGCGCGGACGGGACTGGCGTCGCGTATGTCACGGGCACTGGGTTTTCTGCACCAACGATGGTGAGCGGTAGGCGGCCACCTTTGCGTCCGTAAGATTTTGCACCAAAGAGCGCCAGCGGATCTGTGACGCGCCCCATCGGTCGGGAGTTCAGGGATGCGTCGCCAGTAAATGTTGCGGTGATCGGAGAGGTGGCCATGCAGCCCATGATCAGGCGCACGCCAGTGCCAGAGTTGCCGCAGTCGATGACGTTTTCAGGTTCTTTGAACCCGCCTACGCCTACGCCCTCGACGCTCCATTTGCCTTCGCCGTGATCAACGACGGTCGCGCCAAAGGCACGCATCGCTTTAGCCGTATCCAGCACGTCTTCGCCCAGCAGCAGGCCCGTAATTTCGGTTTTACCAACCGACAATGCGCCAAGAATGAGTGACCGATGCGAGATCGATTTATCGCCAGGCACATTCGCCACGCCCTTGAGCGGTCCGCAGTTGCGGGAAATCATTGGAATAGGATTGCCGTGGCCTGACATGTAACACCTCTTTCAGCTTCGACAGCGTCTTAGCGCAGGTGCGTGTTAGCGTCCATCATGAACAGGGCGATTATCGCGCCGATCAGGATGTGAAAGCAGCGCGAAGAGCAATCTGTACCATATCGCCAAAGCTACGTTCACGTTGGTCACTGGGGAGTGCCTCATGTGTGACCAGATGGTCCGAGATTGTCAGAACCGCCAGCGCACGACGTTTGTAACGCGCAGCCAAAATATAAAGCTCTGCCGCTTCCATTTCGACTGCCAACGTTCCGTGGCGCATTAATTGTTCCGTCAGATCGGACCGTTCATCATAAAACGTATCGGATGAAAAAATTCCGCCAACGTGATGGGTAATGTCTAATTCTGCTGCTGCTTTTCCAGCGGCAGATAACAGGCCGAAATCAGCGCATGGCGCGTAATTCAATTCACGGAAAATCGATGAGGACGGCGTGCCAATGGTGCTAGCGGTCATCGCCAATACAATGTCGCGCACTTTGACATGGTCTTGCATGCCACCTGCTGATCCGATCCGAATGAGCGTCTGTGCATCGTAATCGCGAATTAATTCATTCGCGTAAATCGACAGCGACGGCATCCCCATGCCCGAACCATGGATGGTAACGGGGTTGCCGTTCCACGTCCCTGTGTATCCGAGCATGCCGCGCACTTCGTTAATGCAGCGAGGGTTCTCGAGGAATGTCTCCGCAGCCCATTTAGCACGATAGGGATCGCCAGGCATTAAAACTGTGGGGGCAATATCGCCCTTCTTAGCGCCGATATGAACAGTCATTCTGGGAACCCTAAAAGCAAAACGGCGCGGGATTACCGCGCCGCTGTTTTGAAATTAGATCGCGAAAGATGCGATGTCTTTGCCTGCATCTTCGGCGTCTTTGATCCACTGGGGTTTGCGACCACGGCCGGACCAAGTTTGGGAGCCATCCGCAGGGTTGCGATATTTCGCAGCCGCTTTGGCCTTTGGCGCTTTTGCTCCGCTTGTCAGTTCGTCCAGCGAAAACCCGAATTCAGCTGCAGCTTTGGCTGCTGCGTCACGAGCTGCTTTCAATTCGCGCGCGCCAACGCGGCTCAGTGCTTTCTCAACATCAGCACGAAGCGTTTCGAGTTCTTTACGGGATAGGGTATCGAGATTGAGGGTCATTCCGTGAGCCTTTAATGCAAGATTAAAATACGAAACGCATAATACCCCGAATGCGACAATTGGCAATCGGGGTATTTATTAATGATTTTGCCTTTAATTAAGCGGCTTTTTCTGCTGGATCGACAAGCGTTACGATATCGCCCATAATTCGGTTCAATTCGAAGTCTTTGGGCGTATAAACGCGCGAAACCCCCATTTCCATTAGCTTTTTCGCGTCTTCATCTGGAATGATGCCGCCCGCAATAACTGGAATGTGGTGCAATCCGGCTGCTTTCATTTTTTCCATGACCTCGGCGATCAGCGGCAAATGAGAGCCGGACAGAATTGACAGGCCAACGACGTGCGCATCATCGCGTTTCGCGGCTTCGACGATTTCGTCAGGCGTGAGGCGGATGCCTTCGTAAGTAATGTCCATGCCGCAATCGCGGGCACGCGCTGCGATTTGTTCAGCACCGTTCGAGTGACCATCTAGGCCAGGCTTGCCGACAATGAATTTCAGCGGACGACCCAACTTACCCGTCACTGTCGCAACGCGGTCGCGAATGTCATCCAAACCTTCGGTGCGGTTAGATGGGTTCTTTGAAACACCAGTCGGTGCGCGATACTGGCCGAACGCTTGACGGATCGCTTCTGCCCATTCGCCTGTCGTGACACCCGCTTTTGCTGCCGCAATCGACGGGATCATGATGTTGGTGCCGTCATTTGCAGCCGCTGTAAGGGCAGCCAGCGCATTGGCAACGGCAGCTGCATCACGGCCTGCTTTCCAAGCGTTCAAGCGAGAGATTTGTTCAGCTTCTACGGCAGGATCGACGGTCATGATTGCGTCTTCGCCCGAGGTGAGAGGCGATGGTTCCCCGTTCTGCCATTTGTTTACGCCAACGACGGTCGTTTCGCCCGCTTCGATGTTGTTGATGCGTTTCGCATTCGATTCGACCAAGCGTGACTTCATGTATTCGATGGCTTGAACCGCGCCGCCCATGCTGTCGATGGTTGCGAGCTCTTCGCGAGCGCCTGCCTTAAGGGCGGCAACTTTGCGGTCCACGGCAGGGTTGTTGTCGAACAGGTCATCGTATTCCAGAAGGTCGGTCTCATAGGCCATGATCTGCTGCATGCGGAGCGACCACTGCTGGTCCCACGGGCGCGGAAGGCCCAATGCTTCGTTCCATGCTGGCAACTGAACCGCACGAGCACGAGCGTTTTTAGACAAAGTCACAGCCAGCATTTCGATCAGAATACGGTAGACGTTATTTTCAGGCTGCTGCTCCGTCAGGCCGAGAGAGTTCACCTGAACACCATAGCGGAAGCGGCGCATTTTGGGGTCTTCGACGCCATAGCGCTCTTTGCAGATTTCGTCCCAAAGTTCGACGAACGCCCGCATTTTGCACATTTCGGTCACGAAGCGGATGCCAGCATTCACGAAGAACGAGATGCGGCCAACCATGTTCGGGAAGTGCTCTGCAGGAACTTTGCCCTTGAGATCATCGAGAACAGCAGTCGCGGTCGCCAATGCAAAGGCCAGTTCTTCTTCGGGTGTCGCGCCAGCCTCTTGAAGGTGGTAGGAGCAGACGTTCATCGGGTTCCATTTGGGCAAGTTTTCGCGGGTATAGGCCGCAACGTCCGTGATCATCCGCAGGGATGGCTTCGGCGGACAAATGTAGGTGCCGCGCGAAAGATACTCTTTGATAATGTCGTTCTGAACCGTGCCTTGAAGCGCAGATATATCGGCGCCCTGCTCCTCTGCTACGGCGATATAAAGGGACAGAAGCCAAGGAGCCGTCGCGTTGATTGTCATCGACGTATTCATCTGTTCGAGCGGGATATTGTCGAACAATGCGCGCATGTCACCGAGGTGGCAGACAGGAACGCCAACTTTGCCCACTTCACCGCGAGCGAGGCGATGATCTGAATCGTAACCCGTCTGGGTGGGAAGGTCGAAAGCCACGGAAAGGCCGGTCTGACCCTTTGCGAGGTTTGAACGATACAGTGCGTTCGACGCCTCAGCGGTCGAGTGCCCCGCATAGGTGCGGAACAGCCACGGGCGATCTTTCTGCGGTTGCGACATATGGGCCTCCAGAGAATCCGGTCGGGTAATTTTATTTCGTCGGAGAATGGATAACGGAAAGATTGCATCCCTGTCAATTCGCTGCGTTGCGGCGTGAGCCTATTGTCCTATACCTCAGTTCAGGTCACTGTCGGCGCATGAATGCCCCCGTTACTCTCCCGCTTTGGCTTTTGGTTCTGATCCTGCTGTTTGCAGCGGTCACTTTTGCTTCGCATTTCCTTTTCCCATCCGTCCGCTGGTTTTTCCGTAAACGGATGGAGCGTGCTGTGGCGCGACTAAATGAGCGCCTTGCGCGGCCGATTGAGCCGTTCAAATTGGCCCGGCGCTTCGATACGATTCAGCGACTGATCTATGATCCCGATGTCGCAAAAGCGATCCACAAAGCGGCGACGGCTGAAGGCATTCCTGACAACGTGGCTTTTGAACGCGCGAAACGTTACGCCCGCGAGATCGTCCCATCCTTCTCGGCTTCGGTCTATTTCGGCTTCGGCGCGAGGCTCGCGAAATTGGTCTCTCGGTCGATGTACAAGATCCGATTGGGTGCGATGGTCCAGAATGAGTTTGGCGCCATTGATCGGGACGCCACACTCGTCTTTGTGATCAACCACCGCAGCAATATGGACTATATGCTGGTGACCCACCTGATCAGTAGTTCGAGCACGATCGCCTATGCTGTCGGGGAGTGGGCGCGCGTTTGGCCGTTGTCATGGTTGGTTCGCGCAATGGGGGCCTATTTCATTCGGCGGGGCTCTCGTGGTCAGCTCTATCGCGCTGTTTTATCTCGATATGTTCGGATGGCGACTGAGAACGGCGTGACTCAAGCGTTCTTTCCCGAAGGCGGGCTTAGCCTTACCGGAGCGATAGCGAAGCCCAAAATGGGGCTGCTCAGCTACATCGTGGATGCGTCTAAACCAGATGGACGCGATGTGATCTTTGTGCCCGTTGCGCTGAACTATGATCGCGTGCCCGAGGATCGGTTACTGATCCGCGCGGCGATAACGGGGGAACGCAAGTTCCGGCCGTCGCTATGGTCAGCGCTCTTGGCCTTGCCTGCGACACTGTGGCGGGCCGTAAGGCTAAAGTTCACGCCGTTTGGGACCGCATCCGTAGGCTTCGGGTCGCCGATTGTATTGTCAGAGTTTCTTGCGACGTCGCCAGATCGCTCGATTGATGAATTAGCTGACGTGTTGATGGAAAATATTGCAAAGGTGGTCCCTCTCGTCCCGGTCCCTCTCGTCGCTCGTGCGATGTTGCAGGGGCACTTTTCCAAAGATTCAATTACCGAAGCCATCGCATCTGATTTGGCCTCTCTTCGGTCACGGGGGGTAACGCTGCCACGGCGGTCGGCAGCCGAGCTCGCCACCGAAGGTTTGGCGCTCATGCTGGCTCGGAAAATGATCCGAAAAATGGGCGATACCTACGAGATCGTCCCTGATGAACGGTCCCTGCTCGACTACTATGCAGCCTCGATTGCGCATCATTTTTGTGCAGACGCAGCGTAAATTTCGGGATTTTCTGCATCCGCAAGGTAATAAAATTACAATTTACACTTTGGTGGGGTTGCAAAGTTACTCTCTCGATCATAATTCTTGGGTAATCTCGCCGATTCTGCGGCGCGGCAAAAAATTATCCTTTGGAGGAGTTAGATCGATGGCACTCGACTATACCGCGACTAAAAAAGATCTGTACGAAGTTGGTGAAATCCCCCCTCTCGGCCACGTTCCTGAAAAAATGTACGCATGGGCCATTCGTCGTGAACGCCACGGCGAGCCAGACAAGTCATTTCAGGTTGAAGTTGTAGAAACCCCCAAGCTTGATGCGCATGAAGTTCTCGTGCTCGTTATGGCTGCTGGCGTGAACTATAACGGCGTTTGGGCTGGTCTTGGCGTTCCGATTTCGCCTTTTGACGGTCACGGCGCTGAATATCACATCGCTGGTTCGGATGCCTCGGGTATCGTTTGGGCTGTTGGCGATAAGGTGAAGAACTGGAAAGTCGGTGACGAGGTCGTCATCCACTGTAACCAAGACGATGGCGACGATGAGGAATGCAACGGTGGCGATCCGATGTTCTCTCCCACTCAGCGTATCTGGGGCTACGAGACGCCAGACGGTTCGTTCGCTCAGTTCACTCGCGTTCAGGCGCAACAGCTTCTTCCGCGCCCTTCGCACCTGACTTGGGAACAGTCGGCTTGCTACACCCTGACCTTGGCAACCGCCTATCGCATGTTGTTCGGTCATGCACCGCACGACATCAAACCGGGCCAGCACGTTCTGGTTTGGGGTGCATCTGGTGGTCTGGGTTCGTTTGCTGTTCAGCTGGCTAAGGCAGCGGGCGCTCATGCGATCGGTGTAATTTCTGATGAATCCAAGCGCGACTTTGTGATGTCGATGGGCGCGAAAGGCGTCATCAACCGCAAAGACTTTAACTGCTGGGGCCAACTCCCGAAGGTAAACACCCCTGAATATGACGCATGGTTCAAAGAGGCCCGCCGTTTTGGCAAAGCCATTTGGGAATTCACGGGCAAAGGCAACAACGTCGACATCGTGTTCGAACACCCGGGTGAGTCCACCTTCCCTGTGTCCAACCTCGTCTGCAAAAAAGGCGGTATGGTTGTGATCTGCGCAGGTACCTCTGGTTTCAACTGCACCTTCGACGTGCGCTACACATGGATGCACCAGAAGCGTTTGCAGGGTTCGCACTTTGCTCACCTGAAGCAGGCCGCAGCAGCCAACCGTTTGGTCTGCGAAGGCCGCATTGATCCTTGCATGTCCGAAGTCTTCCCATGGGACGAAATCCCGACAGCGCACATGAAGATGATGAAAAACCAGCACCTGCCGGGCAACATGGCGGTTTTGGTTCAGGCTCAGAAAACAGGCATGACCACCTTTGCCGAGGTTATCGCAGAGTCCAAAGCCTAACTCTGATTCGGCCCAGCACAATCAACCGAGAGGCGATCCGATTGGGTCGCCTCTTTATTTTAGTCACATTCAGAACAAATAGTTGCGAATTAGGTGCCTCCCTATTTGTGGGGAGGGCGAATGTGCGAATAATTCGTTCAGAAGTTGTGTGCTAGGCTTGGTTGTTAATGTTCCATTAACCATCGCAGAGGAGTCTGGTCATGGGAAAAACGTGGATACTCGACGTTCTTGACGATCTACGGGCCTTTGCAGACCTCAATGGGATGCCGGCCCTCGTCACTGAACTGGATCGCACGTCAGATGTGGCGCGACGCGAATTGGCGTCGAAAATCGGGACGGCACAGACAGTGCTGATGGGGCATGGGGCAAAACATACAAAGTCTGATTGGGCAACTGGATCAGGCGGACACACTGGATGATCTACAATCGATCATCCTGACACTGCGTGATCAATTCCGCATTGACCACGCGGTTTACCATTGGATCAGCAGCGATGGTGAGCAGTTTGGATGCGGAACCTATCCGACCGATTGGGTTCAGACCTACGTAGACAATGACTACCTACGCGTCGATCCCGTCGTCATCGGTTGTTATCAGCGGTTTCACCCAGTGAATTGGAAACGGCTCGACTGGTCCTCTAAACAAGCGCGGGCCTTTCAGAAAGAAGCGATTGCGGCAGGTGTGGGCAATCAAGGCATGTCTATCCCCATCCGTGGACCGAACGGGCAATATGCGCTTTTCACGGTTTCACACACCTGCTCGGACGAAGAGTGGGAGGTCTTTACCGAGAGCCATCAGCGCGACCTGATCCTTCTTGCGCATTATTTCAACAAAAGTGCCCTGAAGATTGCGAAGGGGCGTAGGCCCGAAATCGTAAAGTCCCTGTCGCGCCGTGAAACGGATGCCCTGACCTATTTGGCGATGGGGTATGGTCGTGGCCAAGTGGCAGAGATGTTGTCGATTTCAGAACATACATTGCGGGTTTACATCGAAAGTGCGCGGTTCAAATTGGGTGCGACCAACACAACTCACGCCGTTGCGAAGGCAATAACCGAAGGGTTGATTGTGATTGGTGGCGCCGCTCGTGGAACCTCAGGTGATTGGCCTGGCAAGGCACCGAACGGTGCATAGGCCGAAGATTAACCATTTTACGGCAGACTGTTCCTTGGATCACAAAAGGGATGTGTCATGCTGCGGTACCTATACGGCGATCAACTCTGCAATTACCCGAAATTGACGGACAGCATGTTCCGCGATCGAGCTGCTCAATTTCATGAACGGCTCGGCTGGGACGTTGCCGTCGATGACCATGGATGGGAAAGGGACGCGTATGACGACCTCAACCCGCTCTACGTTATCTGGGAAACCGAGGATGGGAGCCATGGTGGTTCAATGCGGTTCTTGCCGACGACTGGCCAGACGATGGTGAATGACCATTTTGTTGATTTGATGGACGGGGTCGAATTGCAAAGTCCCTTTATCTGGGAATGCACGCGGTTTTGTTTGAACCCATCCGCCGAAAGTCGCGTGGCGGCAGCCCTGATGTTGGCTGGGGGTGAACTGATGCGGGCCTTTGACGTTCGATATTTCGTAGGGGTCTTTGATGCGCGGATGGTGCGCATTTATCGGATGATTGGTTCGTCGCCCGAAATACTAGGGCAAACGGGCAAAGGGCGCGATATGATTGCTGTGGGTCTTTGGGACTACGATGATAAGGCGCGCGAAAGCGTGGCGCGTCGCGCAGGTATCCCACCCGAACTATCCGAAAAATGGTTCCTCAAAAGCTTTGGGTTTGAACCGCGATTGCAGTTGGTGGCCTAACCCCTCTGGTCCCTTTCTTGGGTTAAGGATAGGGTCCCGCCATGACAACTCCGGCACTCCAATTTTCCGAAGATCAGGCGCAGGCTTGGGATAGTATCGCTGATTTGCTCGCTGCAAACGGCGTGAATCTGACGGACGCGTTGCTGACCCCACCGATGGGGGACAACAGCGCCGTCATGGCCGTTATCGGGAAGGCAGGGTCAGGCAAAACCTTGCTTTTGGCAGAGTTGACCAAGGCGCTGAAAGAGGCGGGCGTTTCAATAGTGTCTGGTGACTGGGAAGGTAAACGGAAAAAAGACCGTCGAACCCTCGCGGTCCTCGCTCCGACCAACAAAGCTGCAGCGGTTTTGCGAAATCGCGGTGTGCCCGCAACGACGATTCACCGCATCCTCTACACGCCCGTCTATGATCCGGAATATGAGCGGATTGCCGAATGGCTCGCGGGTGAAGGCACACGGCCCGAGATTGAGGGGCTCACGGATGTGGCGCTAGATCGCGCTTGGGCGTCGTATCAGATAAACACCTCGGTCCCTGCGGCACTTGCCGCCGCTGGGCTACGTGGCTCTGACTTTATCACAGGTTGGAAACGTCGTGAGGACCCGCTTGATATCGGGTTCATTGATGAAAGCTCGATGCTGGATCAAAAGGCGCTCGATGATCTCAAGGAGATTTTCCCGACGCTCGTGCTATTTGGCGATCCTGCGCAGTTGCCACCTGTCCAAGGGACGGGCGGAATGGTCTTTGAAAAACTGCCCGAAAAGGATCGACTGATCCTGAACCGTATCCACCGCCAAGAGGCGGGTAACCCGATCCTCGATTTGGCCCATGCGCTCGCCGACCCGTCGGTCGATTTTTACAAATTCGAACGGCTTGTCGCGGAAGCAGCGGAAAAAGACCCGAGGGTCGTTTTGGCTCAGCGAGTTGAGTCCGATCTGATGGCGCGGTCACCAGTCCTTGTTTGGCGGAATGCCACGCGCATCCGATTGATCCACGCGTTTCGCGGAGCGTATGGCGCGCCCGAAGATGCATTGATCCCGGGAGAGCCGCTGATCTGTGACGGCATCGAATTGCCGATGAAGCACCGCAAAAAACGGCTCGACCTTGAGGCACGAGGGCTGATCAAAGGTGCGCAGGTGATCTACCGTGGGCCAGGCTCAAAACCTGGGTTTTCAAAGCTCTGGGTGATGGGCGCGGAAGAACCTCAGCTATCAGCCGCTAGCATCGTTAAGATCGAAAAAGAAGGCGAAGAAGAACCGTTTATCCCATACGCCGCTCGCATGGGCGCTGCATTTTTGCACGGCGCTGCGGTCACGATCCACAAGGCGCAAGGCAGCCAGTGGGACACGGTTCAAGTCTTTGCGCCAGACATCGAAGTTGCCGCCAAAATGGGGAGGTCAGAGTCGGGGCAGCCGCTTTGGAAACGATTGGCCTATGTGGCTATCACACGGGCGGAACGTGAACTGCGCTGGGTCGTCCGAAATCGCCTCGCGCGTCCGTCTAGGCCGTTGGGCGTGGATGACCTGCATATGCATGCCGCCGAGCTGAAACTCACCGTGCAGAGCGACGATGATTAACGGCGCATCGCGTTGAATGCAGCAGATGCGGTCCAACCCGCGATAATCGCGATCAGCAGTGCGAGTAGACCATAAAGCGCGGATTGTTCGCGGCTCAGGTTATACAGCCAGCGTTCCATTCCCACCTTGAACACTGGAATATTGGTGTCCAGCGTATCGATCACTTGCCCGCCACGCGTCAGGAAAATTCGAGTGCGATAGGGGCCTTCGGTCAAGTTCGATGGCAACGTAATGGCTGTATGGAACAGCGTATCATCCTCAAGCGCGACAGCACCTTCGAGCATCTGGAACAAGTCGCTACTTTCTTTGATGCGTGCAAAGGCTTCGGAAAACTCCGTCGTGGAAAAGGCGTCTTGCCCTGCGGAGCGCACCACGCGGTCCCACGTAATCGCGTGCTGAAGGTCTTCGAGCGGGCGCAGAACTTCGTTCAACGGGCCAGAGGTCGCGACAGCATAGAAGGACGGCGCAATGTCGATGTTTGCGGAATCGGTATTGATCCAAATGCCCGCGACCCGTTCCTTGCGTCGGATCGTGACAGGGACGTTCGGGCCAGCAACGGCGATAATGACACCTAAATCAGAATTCTGTGGTGGTGGCGTTTCGCGGCTGATCGCACCAAAGATCAACAGTTCGGACCCTGTAAACGTCGCGGTGATCGAAACCTCGTCTTGGCTCAGTCCCAACACTAGCTTTTCTTGAGCCAAGGCAAGCGATGGCAAAAGCATGAGAAGGAAAGTGACCAGCCGGATCATAGCGCGTCACCGATCGAGAACAGTTCGGAGGGTTCAATGAGCAGGTCGAATGCGAGCTTCAGGCAGACGAGCAACACCAGACCTGCCAATAGAATACGAAGCTGTTCGGCTTTCAGTTTCATCCCGATACGGGTGCCGAATTGGGCACCAATCACGCCACCGATCAACAAGAGAAGCGCGAGGACAATATCGACGGTCTGGTTGGTAATCGCGTGCATCATTGTCGTGAAAGCAGCGACGAAAATGATCTGAAAGAGAGAGGTGCCGATCACCACTTTGGTTGGCATCCCCAACACATAGATCATGGCAGGCACCATAATGAAGCCCCCGCCAACGCCCATAATCGCGGCAAGAACACCAACCGACATGCCCACCAAAAGCGGTGGAATGACCGAGATATACAGGCCAGAGACGCGGAATTTGACCTTGAATGGTAGGTTGTGAACCCAGTTGTGGCGTTTGCGTTTTGCGGGTTGTGCGTTCTTGCTGCGGCGGAGCGCGCGTAGGCTTTCGACCATCATCAAGCCGCCCACGACACCAAGAAAGACGACGTAGCAAAGGTTCACGAGTAGATCGACCTGACCAAGTTCTTTCAACAGGTTGAAGACTTGGACGCCAATTGCGGATCCGATGAGGCCGCCGATCAAGAGGACCGTGCCCATCCACCAATCGACGCCTTTGCGTTTGATATGCGCCATAAGTGCGGACACCGAGGAGGCAACGATTTGGTTGGCCGAGGTCGCTACAGCAACAGCCGGCGGAATGCCGACAAAGAACAAGAGCGGGGTAATCAGAAAGCCACCCCCAACACCGAACATACCCGAGAGGACCCCGACAAGGCCCCCGATCCCCAAAAGGAGATAAATGTTCACCGAAATTTCGGCAATTGGCAGGTAGATCTGCATGGCTCGTCCAGCGTTGCGCTATGCCTCACATCACCCTGATCAGCAGGTAGAGTCAAACAGTTGGGCGGCATATCGGGGTGAAAAAACGGTAAGATGGGGCGCTGCCCCCTCTGGCCTACGGCCATTCACCCCCGGGATATTCGAGGCACAAAGGCAGAGTTCAGGATTTAAATGGTGCCATGCCGCGACGAGCGAGTTCATCGGCGCGTTCATTTTCTGGGTGGCCTGCGTGGCCTTTGACCCATTCCCACGTGACTTTGTGACGGCGGGCAGCTTCGTCTAAACGCTTCCAGAGGTCTTCGTTTTTAACGGGTTTATTGGTGGATGTTCTCCATCCCTTTTTCTTCCAACCCCACATCCATTCAGTGATCCCACCTTTGACATAGGCACTATCGGTCACGACAGTTAGGGATGACGGACGCTCAAGCGCTTCGAGCGCGTTGATGGCGGCCAAGAGCTCCATCCGATTGTTGGTTGTGTCGGCTTCACCGCCAAAGAGTTCGCGCTCTTTGATAATGGCCCCATCCGATTTCGCCTGAAGGAGAGCGCCCCATCCGCCAGGACCGGGATTTCCAGAGCAAGCTCCGTCTGTGTAGGCAAAGAGATCAGGCATTAGAGTAGAAGGCTCGCAAGGCAGACAATGACGATGGTGGAGAGGAGTACGCGAAGGCGCATCCACCACGTCGGGGTCAGGTCCCATTTCGAGAACTGAAAATCAAGCAGTAGAAGCCCGATAAAGCCCGTTATTTGATAGGTTGCCGCAGAAAACAGCGTGTCACCACGCACGAAGAATGCCCAAAGTGCGGGGAGCACCGAGAGGGCAAAGCCCGCAGCGGCGCGTGCGCCTGTGGTCTTTGTCGCAAAGCCCCACAGCACACCAGACATGAACGAGAGGATGACCGACCCGTAGGCCAGAGTGAACATCGGGCCGCCCATGCCCCAAACCGATGGCAGCCAACCGAGCGACGTTAGCGCGCCAAAGACAAAAGGGATCAGGCCCGCGAGGCCAAGAGCGAGGGGCGCGAATGGAATGCGGTTCATGCTGGGACCCTTAGGATACGTGGAACCTTGAACTCGATGTTTTCCTCGGCCGTGACAACCTGTTCGACCGTCACGTCGTAATGGTCGCTAAAGGCATCGACGACTTCGTTGATCAATACTTCGGGCGCAGAGGCGCCAGCGGTGATGCCAATGGTGCGAATGCCGTCGAGCGCACGCCAATCAATGTCAGACGCGCGTTGGACGAGTTGGGCATAAGAACACCCGTTCTTTGCTGCGACTTCGACCAATCGTTTTGAGTTCGATGAATTTGGTGCGCCAACAACAAGGAGAGCATCGCATTTCGGGGCGATGGCTTTGACCGCTTCTTGGCGGTTCGTTGTTGCGTAGCAAATGTCTTCTTTGTGGGGGCCGACAATCGCTGGAAAGCGGGTATGCAGCGCAGCGACGATGTCTTTGGTGTCGTCAACGGACAGCGTGGTTTGCGTCACGTAGGCCAGTTTGGCTGGATCGCGCACCTCAACCGTTGAGACATCATCCACGGTTTCGACCAAGAGGACTTCACCCTCGGGCAATTGTCCCATGGTGCCGATGGTTTCAGGGTGCCCAGCGTGGCCGATCATAATCATCTGCAGGCCTTCATCCGCATGGCGGGCGGCCTCAATGTGAACCTTGGACACCAGAGGGCAGGTGGCATCGACATAGACCATGTTTCGACGTTCCGCGTCGGCGGGCACGGATTTGGGGACGCCGTGGGCCGAAAAAATGACGGGTCTATCTGTCGGGCAATCGTCTAATTCTTCGACAAAGACAGCGCCTTGATCGCGTAGGCTGTCGACCACGAATTTATTATGGACAATCTCATGGCGCACATAGACAGGCGCCCCCCATTTTTCGATCGCCATTTCCACGATCTTAATAGCGCGATCTACACCAGCGCAAAATCCGCGGGGTGCAGCGAGATACAGTGTCAAAGGCGATTTGGTCATAGTCAGAGAGGTAGTCGCACGGTGGGGCCCTGTCCAGCGGCGCGGCATAAGTGAATGATGAAAAAGAGAGGGCGGGGAAATCCCCGCCCAATTTTATTCAACGTCTGCCGATGCGGGTTGGTCATCGCGCGGTTCACGCGGGGGGCGACCAATCACATCTCTCAACTCTTCGAGTTCGATGAAGTTGTCGGCCTGACGGCGCAGTTCGTCTGAGATCATCGGCGGCTGGCTACGAATCGTCGATACGACAGAGACGCGCACGCCCTTGCGCTGGATGGCCTCAACCAACGGACGGAAATCGCCATCGCCCGAGAAAAGGACGATGTGATCGACGTGAGGGGCCAGTTCCATAGCATCGACAGTGAGTTCGATGTCCATGTTCCCTTTAACCTTACGGCGTCCCATGCTGTCGGTGTATTCTTTGGCGGGCTTGGTCACCATGGTGAAGCCGTTGTAGTTCAGCCAATCAACCAGCGGGCGGATCGGTGAATACTCGTCGTTTTCAAGCAGGGCTGTGTAGTAAAACGCACGAAGCAGCTTACCACGGCGCATAAATTCGCTCCGCAATAGCTTGTAGTCGATGTCAAACCCGAGCGATTTTGCGGCCGCGTATAGGTTTGATCCATCGATGAAGAGCGCCAATCGCTCGTCACGATAAAACATAATAAATCCTTCCGAATTCGTTCCGTCTAAAGTCCGTGAGTGAAATGTATTGTGACGAAACTTGCACAAACGTAGATGTTTGGCTGTCTATCGCAAGTCAGGATACGATCACTTATGCGTCGAAACGTGCTCATCGCCCTTGGTTCTAACGTAACGTCACTTTCTACGTCGCCAGACCAGCTACTCAATGAGTCGATGGGTGAAATATCCAAAAGTGTAGGTAAAATATTCTTAAGAAGTAAAAATTACCGTACGCCGTGTTTTCCAGTAGGGGCAGGCCCCGATTTTGCGAATGCGGTGATTCGGGTGGAAACCGAACTCGATATCCAAGGCGTTCTGGACGCGCTTCATGCGATTGAGGCTGACTTTGGTCGCGTGCGGACGGTGCGGTGGGGGCAGCGGACGCTCGACCTCGATTTGCTGGCGGCTGATGACGTGGTGTGCCCTGATGAAACGACAGTGAGCCAGTGGATCAACCTGCCACTCGACCGACAGATGGCTGAAGCGCCTGATCAGCTATTGCTACCACATCCTCGTCTTCAGGATCGCGCCTTTGTCTTGGTGCCGATGGTCGATGTTGCACCCGACTGGAAACACCCGATCCTCGGGAAAACCGTCCTTGAAATGCTTGAACAATTGCCTCGGGACGAAATCGATCAAGTTGTCCCTATCTCGTGACCTAATACGTTTCGGAATCGACTTGTGTTTTGGGGGGCGACCGACTAAACGGAGGGCTTCCTAGGACCACACGACAGAGAGTGGAGTGCGCTTATGGCCCGCGTAACGGTAGAAGATTGCGTTGATAAAGTTCCTAACCGCTTTGAGCTGGTGATGCTTGCTGCACACCGTGCACGTGAAATTGCGGCTGGTTCCCCGATCACTGTTGATCGCGACAACGACAAGAACCCCGTTGTTTCGCTTCGCGAAATCGCTGACGAAACCCAGCTGGCTGACGATCTGCGTGAGCGCATGATCGAATCGCACCAGACCCAGATCGAAGTTGACGAACCTGAAGATGACGCTATGGCGCTTCTCATGGGTGCAGAAGCTGACAAACCGTCTGATGACGACATGTCCGAAGAGAAACTTCTTCGTCAATTGATGGAGGCGCAGGGCCAGCGTTAATCGCGGCTCTAGTCAACTATGGGGCAGGACCAGATTTCGACAGTCGAGGAACTGATCGCGCTGGTCCGCGCATACAACCCTAGAACTAATGAAAAACTGCTCCGTGATGCATTTGCCTTTGGCGCAGAAATGCACGAGGGGCAGTTTCGTCATTCTGGGGAACCGTATTTCACCCATCCGGTGGCCGTCGCAGGTATTCTCGCTCATCAACAGATGGACGATGCCACAATCGTGACGGCACTTTTGCACGATACGATCGAAGACACCAAGGCCAGCTTCTCTGAGGTCGAACGCCTCTTTACCCGTGAAATCGCCGAACTCGTCGATGGCGTTACAAAGCTGACCAATATTCAGCTGACTTCTACCCAAACAAAACAAGCTGAGAACTTCCGCAAGCTGTTCATGGCGATGTCGCGCGATCTGCGCGTTATCTTGGTCAAACTTGCCGACCGTCTGCACAACATGCGGACGATTAAATCTATGCGTCCAGAAAAGCAGGCCCAAAAGGCCCGCGAGACGATGGAGATTTTCGCACCACTCGCTGGCCGTATGGGTATGCAGTGGATGCGCGAGGAACTCGAAGATCTGGCGTTCAAGGTTCTCAACCCTGATGCACGCCAATCGATCCTTCGCCGTTATGTTATGCTGGAAAAAGAGTCCGGCGATGTGATCGAAAAGATCACCACCGACATGCGGATTGAATTGGATAAGGCGGACATTAAGGCCGAGGTCTATGGCCGTGCTAAGCGCCCCTATTCGATTTGGCGGAAAATGCAGGAGAAGGATCAGGGCTTTAGCCGACTGTCCGACATCTGGGGTTTCCGTATCCTGACAGAATGCGAGTCTGATTGTTACCGCGTCCTCGGTGCGATCCACCAGCGTTGGCGCGCGGTTCCCGGACGGTTTAAGGACTACATCAGCCAACCAAAATCGAACGGCTATCGTTCGATCCACACGACGGTTTCGGGCCGTGATGGTAAACGGGTTGAGGTGCAAATCCGCACCCGCGAAATGCACGAGGTTGCTGAGACGGGCGTCGCGGCGCACTGGTCTTACAAGAACGGTGAACGTGTCGAAAACCGCTTTGCCGTTGATCCCGTGCGCTGGATTTCGCAGCTGTCCGAGCGTCTGGATGATGACACGGATCACGATGAGTTCCTCGAAGCTGTGAAGCTCGAGATGTATCAAGACCAAGTGTTCTGCTTCACGCCCAAGGGTGACGTTTACAAACTGCCACGCGGCGGCACGCCCATCGACTTTGCATATGCGATCCACACGCGGATCGGTGCCGCCTGCGTCGGTGCAAAGGTGGACGGTTTGCGCGTTCCGCTGTGGACCCGTCTCAAAAACGGTCAGTCGGTCGAGATCATCACAGCTGAAGGTCAAAAGCCCGAAGCAACATGGATTGATATTGCCGTCACTGGGCGGGCGAAAACGGCTATTCGTCGTGCGCTCCGCGAAGAAGATCGTGAGCGCTACATCAAACTCGGCCAAGAGTTGGCTCGCGTTGCCTTTGAAAACGTTGGAAAAAAAGCGACCGAAAAGGCGCTTCGCACGGCGGCAAAGACACTCGCGCTTGAGAGCGTTGATGAACTGCTCGCTCGGTTGGGTAGTGCGGAAGTTACCTCGCGCGAGGTTGTTCGGGCGATTTATCCCGATTTGGCCGAACGCAAGGGTGACGAGATTGAGCGCGCCAAGGCGGTCGTCGGTCTAACAGGTGATCAATCCTACACCCGCGCACAATGCTGCCAGCCCGTGCCGGGGGAGCGCATTGTCGGGATCGCCTATCGTGGTCAGGGCGTCGTGATCCATACGATCGATTGTCCGTCGCTGGTAGATTTCGAGGACACGACAGAACGTTGGGTCGACTTGCACTGGCAAGACGGACGCCACGAACCGAAACATACGGTTACTCTTGATCTTACGATCAGCAACGATGCGGGTGTTTTGGGGCGGATTTGCACGATTATTGGGGAGCAGGCCGCAAATATCTCGGACCTCAACTTCATCGATCGCAAGCCCGATTTCTACCGTTTGTTTGTGGATGTCGACCTACGCGACATTGAACATCTGCACCGCGTCATGACGGCGTTAGAGGCAGAGAGTAACGTATCTTCGATCGCACGGCTTCGGGATCCGTCCCGAAACCGCAAGCCTTCAGAGGATCGGAAATAGTGTTCAAGCGGCGCGATAGAAAACCACTTTGGCAGTCGCTGTGGCATTTGATTTGGCCGAAAGGTGGCTGGGTCCGCGCGTTTGAATATGTAAAGCACCGCTTGCGCCGTCTGCCCGACACCCCTGAAAAGATCGCGCGCGGCATCAGCGCAGGCGTATTTACCAGTTTCACGCCGTTCTTCGGGATGCACTTCATCATGGCGTGGCTTTTTGCGCGGACATTGCGTGGCAACGTGCCTGCCGCCTTGCTCGGGACGTTTTTCGGCAATCCGCTGACCTATGTGCCAATTGCGGTTTCGTCACTGACGATGGGGCATTTCCTGCTGGGAACGCGTCCAGATCGCACGGTTCATGTGTCGCTCATGGGTAAATTTAGCGGAGCGTGGAGCGATCTCTGGCACAATTTTCTAGCGATCTTCACTGACGCCAAGGCCGATTGGCATGCGCTTTCTATCTTTTTTGAGGATGTGTTTCTGCCGTTTGCGGTCGGGTCCATTATTCCTGGCCTCACCGCTGCCGTCGTCATGTATTACGTCACATTACCCGTGATTAAGGTCTATCAGAACAGCCGTCGAAAGCGTCTGAAATCCCGTCTCAAGCAATTGAACAAAATAAGCTAAAAATCGCACTGACGGCGGTCGGAATTGTCGATAGGGTTCGGCCAAACGGTTCGAGTCAGGAGATCCCGATGAGCAAAGGTAAACTGCGCCTTGGCGTAAACATCGATCATGTCGCAACAGTGCGTAACGCTCGAGGGAGCGCATATCCTGATCCCGTGCGTGCTGCGCGTCTGGCCGAAGAGGCCGGTGCTGATGGGATTACAGCGCACCTGCGTGAAGATCGGCGTCATATCTCTGATTCTGACATAGAAGGATTGATGGCCGCGCTGACAAAGCCGCTGAACTTTGAAATGGCAGCGACCGAAGAAATGCAGCGCATCGCTTTGCGTCATAAGCCCCACGCGGTCTGCATCGTCCCTGAAAAACGTGAGGAACGCACGACCGAAGGTGGTCTTGAGGTGGCGCGTGAGGAAAACCGTCTAGCTCATTTCATTGCGCCACTGCGGGAGGCGGGTTCGCGTGTGTCGATCTTTATTGCCGCAGACCAACGTCAGATTGAAGCAGCGCACCGCATCGGTGCCGAGGTCATCGAACTGCACACAGGCGCGTATTGTGACTATCACGCCGAGGGTAAATTCGCGGAGCGCGACGACGAACTGAAACGCCTAACAGATATGGCCGCGTTTGCTGACGGCCTCGGGCTCGAAGTGCACGCTGGTCATGGTTTGACCTATGAAACGGTGCAACCTGTTGCCGCCCTTCCGCAGATCATGGAGCTGAACATTGGTCACTTCCTGATCGGTGAAGCGATTTTCCGCGGGTTGGCAGATGCGATCGGTGAGATGCGCCGCCTGATGGACGAGGCGCGCGCTTGATCCTTGGTATCGGAACTGATCTTGCGAACATAGAGCGTATCGCAAACACCCTTGAACGGTTTGGTGACCGTTTTCGGAACCGTGTTTTTACGCCCGAAGAGCAGAACAAAGCCGAACGTCGCGCTGATACTGCTGGTACTTACGCAAAGCGCTGGGCTGCGAAAGAGGCCTGCTCAAAGGCGCTGGGCACTGGGCTTCGGATGGGGATTTCGTGGCGAGACATGTCCGTGTCCAACCTCGGAACGGGACAACCGATTATGCGTGTGACGGGTTGGGCGGCAGAGCGGCTTCAGGCGATGACGCCAGAGGGTCACGAAGCCGTCATTCACGTCACTCTCACTGACGATCATCCTTGGGCACAGGCCTTTGTCGTGATCGAAGCCCGCCCGATCAGCGGGTTGACACCTCCCACGCACGGCAGCATGTAACCTCAACAAACTTGCAGGAGCAGACTATGTCCGAAGAAAGCAGCCTCTGGGCGGGCATCAAAGAGACGGTAAAGACCGTTGTCTATGCCCTTTTGATCGCAGGCGCATTCCGTACCATTCTGTTCCAGCCGTTCTGGATCCCGTCGGGTTCAATGAAAGACACGCTGCTGATCGGCGACTTCTTGTTCGTGAATAAGATGGCCTACGGCTACTCTTATGCATCGTGCCCTGCGGTTAAAGTGCCGAGCCTTGGCATCGACCTTGGCCCCGATGATTTCTGTGGCGCCTTTATGGGGGCTGACGACCGTCTGTTCGGGAGCGAACCTGAACGTGGTGACGTTGTCGTATTCCGCCATCGCGGCAAGGGCGAAGACTACATCAAGCGACTGATTGGTATGCCCGGAGACCGCATCCAAGTGATCAACGGTCACCTCCAAATCAATGGGGAGCCTGTCGGCCTCGAACCCGCAGGTCAGTTCATCGAAGTCGCGGGTCCGCAGGGTCCACAGCAGCTACGTCCGCAGTGTATGGACGTGCAAGGCACCGACTGTATCAAGGATATGTATATCGAAACTCTCCCGAATGGCGTTTCGCACCACATCCTAAACGTTCGTGATGGAAACCGTGTTTCGGCAGCCGTCGATACCGACAATACCGAAATCTATGTCGTGCCCGAAGATCACTATTTCTTCATGGGCGATAACCGTGACAACTCTATCGACAGTCGTGTTGCATGGGATCCTGTGCGTGGGTCTGGCGTAGGCTTTGTGCGTCGCGAAGATATCGTCGGACGTGCGGATCGGGTTATCTTCTCGTCTGCTGGGCAGTCGATCTTGGCGTTCTGGACATGGCGCAGCGATCGGTTCTTTAAAGCAATCGAATAGGACCGATGCGGCAATCCTATAATCCAATACGCATTTACCTAGACGGTTATGATTGGACCGGGCGCACTTCGCGCCCGCGTCTGTTTGTAGTCTATGCGGTGTGGGCTTTGGTGGCCGCGCCGCTGCTTTTGCTCGACCTTTTTGGTGCAGGTGCACGCCTCGTCGAAGTGACCATATGGGTTGCATTGTCGATGCTCGTCGTTCCTGTCCTCGGGCATACGGTCCGACGATTAAACGAGATGCGTTGGCCGTTCTGGGTGATTGCGCTGCTGTTCGTGCCCTATGTGAGCACCGTCGTGATGCTGGTCGTTCTATTGAAAGGTCAGGGGCAGCGTCGCCTCTATGAGATGACGCCTTTGCGGATGGCGGCATACGTGCTCGCCTTTGGCCTCGCGGCAGTTGCTTTCTCCCGTATTGCGTGGAGCCCATACACGATCGTTGCGGGATCGATGAAGCCGACGCTTTACGTTGGGGATGTCATTGCTGTGAACCGCCTGTCGCGTCATCCTGATCGGGGAGATGTGATCGCATTTCGCCCTGATGGATCTACCGACGTCTACCTCAAACGCGTGATAGGTCTGCCCGGCGATGAGGTGCAGATCGTAGATGGGCGGGTCGTGGTGAATGGCGTTGCTTGGGCGCAGTCGACCACCGATCCGTTCTTAGAGCCTATGGTTCCCCAAGGACCGCTCCGCCTCCTGCCGCGCTGCGCCAATGGTGCAGTCGGGCAAGGTGCAACCTGCCGCAAAGAGCAGCTGATTGAGACAAACCAAGACGGGCGTTCGTATGAGGTGCTGGACATTCTGCCCGCTGGCCCCCAAGACGCGACAGAAATATACCGCGTGGCTGTGGGTCAATATTTCGTTTTGGGTGACAATCGCGACAACTCTGCGGATAGCCGGATCGCTGTTTTGGCGGGCGGTGTTGGGATGGTGAGCCAAGGCTCTGTTGTTGGGCGCGCTGTTCGGATACTCTACTCCTTCGAGGGGCAGAGCCCCGCCCTGATCTGGAATTGGCGCCTTGGGCGTTTTTTGAAAGCTGTACGATGAAGTTGTCTGCTGAATTGGAGTCCTTCAGCGCTCGACTGGGACACCGGTTTTCGCGTCCTGAACTATTGGTTCGGGCAGTGACGCATCCGTCGATGTCGTCGCCTCATCGCGATAACAACCAGCGTTTGGAGTTCCTCGGCGACCGCGTTCTGGGTCTCGTCATGTCTGAGGCGCTGTTCCTTGCGGATAAGACTGCCTCCGAAGGTGTTCTCGCTCCTCGGTTTAATGCGCTGGTCCGCAAAGAGACCTGCGCCGCCGTAGCACGCGAACTGGATATCGGGGCTGTGCTGAAACTCGGACGCTCTGAACAAAAGTCTGGCGGTCGTCGCAAAGAGGCGCTTTTGGGCGATGCGATGGAAGCCGTGATTGCTGCGGTTTACCTAGATGCGGGTTTCGACGTAGCGCGGGCAACAATCCTGCGGCTTTGGGGCGAACGTATTAACTCCGTTGAAGAAGACGCGCGCGATGCAAAGACTGCATTGCAGGAATGGGCACAAGGCCGTGGTCAGACCCCACCGAAGTATGTAGAGGTGGGCCGTGACGGACCCGATCACCAGCCGATCTTTACCATCGAAGTCCAATTGGAGAGCGGTGAAACAGAGCGATCAACCGCCGGCTCGAAACGACAGGCCGAACAGGCCGCAGCGAAGTCGCTGCTTGCAAAGGTATCATCATGACCGAAACTCAGACCCGCGCAGGTTTTGTCGCGCTGATTGGCGAACCGAACGCTGGAAAATCCACGCTTCTGAACTGGATGGTTGGCGCGAAAGTGTCGATCGTGACCCACAAGGTTCAGACCACCCGCGCCCGCATCCGTGGTGTTGCGATGGAAGGCGACAACAAACAGATCGTGTTTGTCGACACCCCCGGCCTGTTCCGCCCGCGCCGTCGACTGGACCGTGCGATGGTTGCTGCTGCATGGGGTGGTGCATCTGATGCCGATGTCGTCGTGCTTTTGATCGAGGCGCATCGCGGACTGACCGACGGTGTTAAAGCGATCCTTGAGGCGCTCGTTGAACGGGTTGGTAAAGCCAAAGTGGCTCTTGCCATCAACAAGATCGACCGCGTCAAAGCCGAAGACCTGTTGGAATTGTCGCAGAAAATGAACGAGGCATTCCCGTTCGAAGAGACCTTTATGATCTCGGCAGAGCGGGGCCATGGATGTGCGGCGCTGAAGACATGGTTGTCGGATCAGGTGCCTGCTGGACCGTTGCTGTATCCCGAGGATCAGATCGCGGATTTGCCACTCCGCATGATTGCGGCAGAGATTACCCGTGAAAAGCTGACCCTGCGTCTGCATCAGGAACTGCCCTATCAGTTGACCGTAGAGACCGAGCATTGGCAGGAACGTCCTGATGGGACCGCCCGCATCGATCAGGTGGTCTATGTGTCACGCGATGGCCACAAGGGCATCATTCTGGGCAAGGGTGGCGAGACTGCTAAGGCCGTATCCAAAGCGTCACGCGAAGAGCTGCAAGAGTTCTTGGGCCGTAAGGTTCACCTGTTCCTGCAGGTGAAGGTGCGCCCGAACTGGCTCGAAGAGAAAGACCGTTACACCGAAATGGGCCTCGACTTTAAGGACGGCAACGCGTGAGACTGGCCAGCGGCGTTTGGGTTTCGGCCTATCTAACGCGGCTCAGGCTGGCTGATATTCCTGCGTTTGTCGTGGCACGCGGTGACGAAACCGCGGGCGCTGTTCTGGTTAAGCTGAATACGCTGGATGGCAATGCCAAAGCGTTTCATCGGTCGTTCGATATGATGACCGGCGAGCGCATATGGATGGTGCTGGCCGAGGGTGCTGAGCAAGACGTTGATGTATCTGTTGCGAAACAGCGCAGTTTTGACTGCGATCTCTGGGTGATCGAGGTTGAGGACCGTCAGGGCCGCACGTTATTGGACGAGGACGGTTTGAGCTAGGCTCATTCCTTGAGAGACAGCGTCCGTTCACGCAGCCACGCCATAAACGCACGGGGGTCTTTGCTGCGCTCAGCGGCCTCTTCAGCAGAGACCGGCTCTCCGATGATTGGTTTTTGCGGTTTGTCGAACGCATGTGCCACTTCGTGCAAGAGCAAGCTCTGACGAAGCGTGGGCGATATGCAGTTCGCGATTTGGTAGGCTCGCGAGTTCGATCCCGGGAAATAACAAGGCACGACCGAAGCGCCCGACGTGCGGATCATCTTTGCGGTAAAGACGTTCCATTCCGCCTCAATGGCGGGACCGAAGGGTTTATTCGCTGCAGCGACGACGCCCGATGGGAATAGTGCGATCAACCCGCCTTTCGCCAGATGCTCCATCGCGATTTTGCGCATCTCGATCATTTTACGCTGCGCGTCTTCCTCGTGTGGGAAGGGCACGGGGATCATGTAGCTCGCCGCGCTCTCATCGATGCCTGTCAGCAAAGAGCGTGTCAGAATGCGGTAATCATCGCGGCGACGCCCAATAAGGTCTGCAAGGATCATCCCGTCGACGAGCCCATGCGGATGGTTCGCGACAAACACAACGGGGCCTTCAGCGGGAATGCGATCGATCTGTTCCTGCGGGGTTTGCAGCTCGATCCCCATGGCTTCCATGGTTGCAGGCCAAAATGCTTGACCCGTTGGAGCACCAAGGCGTTCGAACTTCTTAACACGCTGGATGATCGTGATCTTGCCCGTCAGCCATTCGACCGCGCGGATAAAGTTGCGCTTTAGGCCGCTGTCGAATGTGTTGGAGTAGGTAAGGCTACGGCGGTCATAGAACTTTTGCCCATCCTGCACGTTGGATTCATCCGCTGTTTGGTCCGGGGTTACGTCTGACAAAGTTCACGTCCTTGAATTGATGGGCTGACCTAGGTCAGTTGCCTTCGCCGAACATGTCAGCCACCAGCGCCTCAATCGCATCGGCAAGCTCAAGTTCTGCCGGCCCATCGGTTTGGACCTCAATAAAACTTCCCTTGGAAGCTGCCAACATCAAAAGACCCATGATGCTGTCGCCTGATGCGCTCATGCCATCTTTAGAGACGGTGGCAGTGGCATCAAAATCTTCGACCACTTCGGCCAATTTCGCGGACGCGCGGGCGTGAAGCCCTTTGATGTTCACAATCTGGAGCCGGCGGGAAACAGTCATAGAAGTCAGTCACTCTGTACTTGATGGCAATCAATGTATTTACGTCCGGCGGTCAATGCGGCCTCGACGGCGTCTGGCACGTCACGTTGACGGCTTTTCGCGAGCTTGATCAGCATGGGAAGGTTCATGCCGTAGAGAATACGGCGGTTGCTTGGCCCGCAGGCCATCAGCGAAAGGTTTGAGGGCGATCCGCCAAAGATATCGGTGACGATGACAACGCCTGCACCCGTATCAACGGAATCGGCGGCATCGCAGATTTCGGCTTGTTTGGCGCTACGGTCGTCTTCAGGGCGGGTTGCGATAGCAACGACGCCCGCTTGATGGCCCACAACGTGTTCCATCGCCGCGAGGTATTCACCTGCTAGGCCACCATGAGCAACGATCACGATTCCGATCACGCGTTTTTAACCCCGATCTGCCGCCCCACCGTCTGTGTGGCGTTCCATTTCTCGGTGGCGTTTTGACACCTGCCATCCGTCTTCTGCAAGGGCTTTCGCAAGGAGTTCTGTCATTGCGACAGAACGGTGTTGCCCTCCGGTGCATCCAAAGCCAACAGAGAGGTGCGTTTTCCCTTCTTCCTCAAAGGCAGGCAGCAATAGCGCGGCCATGGCTTTGACGCCCGTGAAGAATGCGTCGAAACGTTCGTCTTTTGCAATATATTCCACGACGGCAGCATCTTGGCCGTTCAGTGCGCGCAGTTCTGGTTCCCAGTGTGGGTTACGCAAGAACCGACAATCGAGCACGATATCCAACCCGCGGGGCAATCCGCGTTTGTAAGAAAAGCTCTGCACCGTAATCGCGAGGGGGTGGCCGTCAGGTTTTTGGAACCAGCTTTGCACTTCCGCCCGAGAATCATGCGGGGTCATCGACGTGGTGTCGATCAGGATGTCCGCACGGCTTCGTATCGGAATCAGCAGGTCCTTTTCTTTGATAATACCCTCTGTCGGGGCAGTTTCGACCGATAGGGGGTGGCGCCGACGGGTTTCGGAAAAGCGGCGGATCAGCACGTCGTCCGAGCAGTCCATATAAACCACCTGAAGGTCGAACCGTTCATCATGTCCCAGACGGTCAATCACCCCGATGACCGCATTTACGGTGAAATCGCGATTCCTAACGTCGAGGCCGAGAACGAGTGGGCGATCAAGCGGCTGGCCTTCTATAACGCGATCGATGAGTGAGAGGGGCATGTTGTCGATGACTTCAAAGCCGATATCCTCGAGTGCGCGAACAGCTGTCGTGCGACCTGCACCAGATGGACCAGTGACAAGGATAATGCTCTGCTTCGACGTCATGTCATATCTCGCTTAGTCAATCCGCCCATGTTTGAGATACTGCAGGATCGCAAAAGGGAAGTGAATGGCGTTTGACTTGCGCAAAAGTGGTATGTCTGCGTCGTGAAGATGTAGGTTGTGCCATGCGGGCAGGCGCTCCGTCTCTTCCGTATCCAAATCCACGGCGAGCGTGATCTTAGCCGTGACATAGGGTGCCGCTAGGATGCCGACACCTCTCGCCTCGATTTTTCCGGCGATGTTGTCGGGACACCGTGTCGTCAGGTCTGGATCGATCAGGGTTTGGTCATCCGCCACCAAATCACACCCAAGACCGAGAAGTTGGAGGGCTAGGCTAGATTTTCCAGCGCCAGATTTACCAAGGATGAGAACCGCACGGCCATCATAAGCGACGGAAGACGCGTGGAGGCAAAGCGCGTCAGACATCCCTTAGACCGGAAGACCAACCACGAACCGCGCACCGAGCGGGTCAGAGGTGATATCTGCATCGGTTGGGCGGATGTTTTCGGCCCAGATCACGCCGCCATGTGCTTCGACGATCTGCTTCGAAATCGCGAGGCCGAGGCCAGAGTTGTTACCGAATTGGCCTTCGGGGCGTTCGGAATAGAACCGTTTAAAGATCTTAGTAAGTGCGCCGTCAGGGATGCCGGGACCAGTATCTTCGACCACCACAAGAACGCGGTTTTCGCGTTTGCGAGCCCACACGCGGATCGCATCACCATCTTCACAGAACGAAATCGCGTTGGTGATGAGGTTCACAAAGACCTGTGCCAAACGGCCTTCGAGACCAGTGATGGTGATTGACTCTTTAGGTAGATCGGTGAGGTATTCGATCCCTTTGTCACGTGCCTGATCACCCAAGAATTCATTGAGGTTGCCGAGCATTTTGAGAAGATCGAAGTCTTCCTCATCCTCTTTGACGAGTTCGGAATCCAGACGTGACGCGTTGGAAATGTCGCTCACCAGACGGTCAAGGCGGATCACGTCGTGCTCAATCACTTCGAGCAGTTTTTCCCGCTGATCGTCGCGTTTCGCAACGCGCATCGTACCAACAGCAGAGCGGAGGGACGCGAGCGGGTTTTTGATCTCATGCGCAACGTCGGCGGCGAACTGTTCGTTGGCCTCAATCCGATCGTAGAGAGCCGCGACCATGCCGCGAAGTGCGCCCGACAGGCGACCAATTTCATCAGGACGGGCGGTCAGGTCGGGGATGCGGACCCTGCCGGGTGACATTTTCCGTGCGTTGCGGTCACGTCCAGCCTCTGCCGCCGCGGCAAGGTCTGAAAGCGGGTTCGCAATTGTTGAGGCAAGAATGAGCGATAGACCGATGGACACCAAGATGCCGATCACAAACATCTGCAGAACCTGCTCACGTTCACGACGGACCAAGATGTCGAGTTCGCCAGCGGCGCCTTGCAGAACGACGACACCCACGGGGGTTTCGCCCTGAAGGATTGGCGTGCTCACGCGGAACACCGTGCGGCCTGCGCTATCGTATTCGGAATGCACGCGTGTGCCATTGGCAAGCGCATCCGCGACCGAAGTCTGCGCAGCGACTTCGGGATCTACAACCGTCTGATCAGCGGAACGGGGTGAAATGAGGCTCGCCAATCCCTCCCACGCGCCGTTGAGGAAGTCGGTGATAATGGTGCCGCCGCCTTGGGTATTGAGGCCCGTCACGTCGGGGCCCATCGGGGCGGTCGCCGTCACGATCAAGGTTTCTGACGGATCAAAAATATAGACCTTAACACCGCCGCGCAGGTCCAAGCCCTGTAAGGTCGCGGTCGCGTCGATACCGTCACCTGTCAGTAGGTTAACGGGTGCCGCATCGGGGAGCTGAGCTTCGAACACATCAGCGATGAGTTCGGCCTCGTTGACCAGCCCGTTCGCCCGCTGAAACGCGAGGTTGTCGCGGGACGGGTTCATCCAAAGCACACCACTGACCAGCACCATAATAGCCAGCAGGTTAAACGTTATAATTTTGCGGGCGAGCGGCGATCGGTTCAGGGTTATCACGCCACGACGGCGCCGCCTGTCGACGATCTCGCGGTCGAGCGTTGTTTCTGGCGAAACATATTCATCCCCCAAATAGACATCCGTGTCCGCTGCGGCCTTTCGAACCGAGCGGAGATCACGAACGTCAATTTTGGGAGACGAGTTCATGTCTTATTCTTCGTTGTAACGGTAACCGATGCCGTAGAGGGTCTCGATCGCACCGAACTCGTCGTCTACCTGACGCATCTTTTTACGCAGACGTTTGATGTGGCTGTCGATGGTCCGGTCGTCGACGTAGACTTGATCGTCGTAGGCAACGTCCATCAACTGGTCACGCGACTTAACAAAGCCGGGGCGCTGGGCTAGTGCTTGCAGCAACAGAAATTCGGTAACGGTCAGCGATACATCGCGACCCTTCCATTTTACGGCGTGCCGCAGTGGGTCCATGGTCAACGGGCCACGTTCCATCACCTTGTTGTTTTCATCGACCTCTTCGGGCGTGATGCCGTTCATGGCATCCTGACGGCGCAGAAGGGTTCGGATGCGTTCGACCAAAAGACGCTGGCTGAAGGGCTTTTTGACGTAGTCGTCAGCGCCCATGCGAAGCCCCAATACCTCGTCGATTTCGTCATCTTTGGAGGTGAGGAAAATCACCGGCATCGTGGTTTTCTGGCGGAGACGCTGCAGAAGGTCCATGCCGTCCATGCGGGGCATTTTAATGTCCAGCACTGCCATGTCGGGCAATTTTTTATTGAAAGCGTCCAGCGCTTGCTGGCCGTCATTATATGTCTCGACCTCAAAGCCTTCGGCTTCGAGGGTCATTGCTACAGAAGTTAGAATATTCCGGTCGTCATCGACCAACGCAATACGATGCATGGGGTGTCGCCTCTTCAGCCTGATTTTTTATACTGCTCTTTTTGAGACCGTTGTCCCTTTTTTGGCTGAGCGAATCAATCAGAAACTGAATTCGGCTATGTTTGCGGCAACATGATTGTGCCAAAAAAACCCGTTCGAGGACTTTCGGGTCACACTCGACTATGGTCGCGCTAAATGGTTGCGCTAACACGAAAATGATTGCGCTAACTGCGACAAAGCCGCCTTTTCTGATGAAAAATCATAGTGCTATGTGGACCTCTATCTAGGGCGCATCGCCCGCAATCAGGAGAGAGAGACAATGGACCACGGACGGGTCAACCCAACCATGAAGCTTGAACATCAGGGCATCACTGGACTGGGCTATGTCTATTATAACCTGATGGAGCCGGCGCTGATTGAGCAGTCGTTGAAGGCAGGTGAAAGCACACTTGGCAACGGCGGCGCGCTTCTCGTGTCGACTGGTAAACACACTGGTCGCTCGCCCAAAGACAAATTCGTTGTTCGCACTGCGTCTGTAGAAGACACCATTTGGTGGGAAAACAACGCTCCGATGGAAGCCGACAAATTCGACGTTCTCTACGCCGATATGCTAGAGCACATGAAGGGCAAGAACTACTTTGTTCAGGACCTTTTCGGTGGCGCTGATCCTGCGCATCGTCTGGACGTTCGTATGGTGACCGAGCTTGCATGGCATTCGCTGTTCATTCGCACCATGCTGCGCCGTCCAGAGCGTGAAGAGCTTGATAACTTCACCCCTGAATGGACCATCATCAACTGCCCGACCTTCAAGGCGAACCCTGAAAAGCACGGCTGCCGCACCGAGACTGTCATCTCGTTGAACTTCGACAAGAAGATGATCCTTATCGGTGGCACTGAATACGCAGGTGAGAACAAGAAGTCGGTCTTTACCCTTCTGAACTACCTGCTGCCTGAAAAAGGCATCATGCCGATGCACTGCTCTGCCAACCACGCGATTGGCAACCCAGTGGATACTGCGATCTTCTTTGGTCTGTCGGGCACTGGTAAGACCACCCTGTCGGCTGACCCTGATCGCGTTCTGATCGGCGACGATGAGCATGGCTGGTCCGATCGTGGCACCTTCAACTTCGAAGGCGGTTGCTACGCAAAAACGATCAACCTGTCGGCAGAAGCTGAGCCTGAAATCTACGCGACCTGTTCAATGTTCGGCACCGTCATCGAAAACATGGTCTACGACGACGAGACCAAGGTTCTTGATTTCCAAGACAACTCGATCACCGACAACATGCGTTGCGCTTACCCGCTGCACTACATTTCCAACGCATCTGACACTGCGCTGGGCGGTCACCCCAAAAACATCATCATGCTGACCTGTGACGCATATGGTGTTCTTCCTCCGATCGCGCGTCTGACACCTGCGCAGGCGATGTACCACTTCCTGTCGGGCTTCACGTCGAAAACCCCAGGCACCGAGATTGGCGTGACCGAACCGATCCCGACCTTCTCGACTTGCTTCGGTGCGCCGTTCATGCCGCGTCGTCCGGAAGTCTACGGTAAGCTGCTGCAAGAAAAAATCGCATCCCATGGCGCGACCTGCTGGTTGGTGAACACTGGCTGGACTGGTGGTGCATTCGGCACAGGTAGCCGTATGCCGATCAAAGCAACCCGCGCTCTGCTCACCGCTGCGCTGGACGGTTCGCTGAACGAAGCAACCTTCCGTAAGGATCCAAACTTTGGCTTTGACGTGCCTGTCACTGTTGAAGGCGTCGACGCGAAACTTCTCGATCCGCGCGCGACCTGGGGCGACAAGGCTGCGTTTGATGCGCAGGCTCACAAACTGGTCGAAATGTTCGCTGAGAACTTTGCTCAGTATGTTCCTTACATTGATGAGGACGTTAAGGCTGCTGCAATCGGCTAATGCCACGTCGCAGAAAATTGAGGGGCCGGACGGGAAACTGTCCGGCCCTTTTTATTGACTTCGCCCAATGAAAGGGCACCATGCAGCCATGATGAAATATGTGTCCCTTGTTGCTTTGTTCTGTATGCCTGCCGTTTCCTTTGCCGAAGGGTATCGGTCAAAGCCCACCATCGTTGTTGGGGACATTGGGTTGCATTGCCCGTACGAGATTACGGGCAGCGAACCTGCGCCAAATACCGAAAATGGTGTCATTGATACCATCAGCGGCGAACCGCAGGTCATTGCGCATACAACGACTGTTCCAGCTATTCCTGACCTTGGGTTTGGGGTGCAGCTTCGTCTGGCCGAAGGCGTCACGCTCCCTGGTGCTGAGATTGTCGTGCGTCATCCGCCGATGGGGGCAGAGGGCGTGACAGAACAGCGTTGGTATCCGAACTTTAACGATCAAACCTATTCACTGAGTATGTATCGCTTCGATTTTCCGTACGAATTGCTGGTCGGAACATGGTCGTTCTCTGTCGAGCAGGGCGGCCAGACGCATTTCATCGCTGAATTCGATGTCGTGCCGCCGCCGGCTGGGCTGACAATTGATGCGCTTTGCTCGGGTGAGGGACTTCTGTCCTAGTCACCCCATCCAGCCGCGACGGATTAGGTTTACACCTGCTATGAGCAGCACCCATAGGGTCGCCTTGCGGAACAAGGCCTGATCAATGCGATCATGGATACGGAACCCGATCCACATGCCAGCGAATGCGGGCAAGAGCAAGATCGCGGAAAACGGCAGTGTATTCATGTTGAGAATTCCAGACTTGAGGTGCCCAGCCAGAAGCATGAAAGCGCCAGATCCGTACACCACGCCTTGAACAACGAATTGCCGTGCCTTGGGCGTGTTGACGGCAACCAGATAAAGAACTGTTGTTGGGCCCCACGTGCCCGCAAAACCACCAAGCGTGCCTGATAAGAAACCAGCAACGATGGACGCGCTCCGCCGATGTTCGGGCTTGATATGCAGCTTAACGCCAGAAATCTGAATGATGCAGAGCACGGTCACGACGATGCCAAGGCCCAAGAGCATCGTGTCAGGCGAAACATAGGCCACGAATTGCGAGGTGATTAGGATCATCACGCAGACGATCAGAACGTACAGGCCATACTCGCGCAGCGCGTCTCTTGCCTCTGCCCAACCCGCCTTTGCGATCTGCAAAATATTGGACATCACGATAGGCAGAATGATCCCCGCCACCACGACTTTCGGGTCAATGAGAATGCCCATTCCCGAGATCATGATGAGCGGCATCGCGAATCCGATAGCCCCCTTAACGACGCCCGCAACGAGCGTCACAGCGAAGGCAAAGACCAGAAGTTCGGGCGAAATCAGGGAAAAAATACTATCCATAGGCTAGGTGCATATCGCTAAGTTGTTCGCTTCGCACGAAAAATCCCGCGCGACATTTATGTTCTTTGACTTTTGTCTAAACGAAATTAAGTTGCGCTGCAGTTGCGAAGAGTTTATCTCTGCACTAGCACAATAAGGAGCGCGACATGCCCCACGACGGACAGGATATCGTTATGACAACCTCGCCCATTCTTGAGAACCTTTTGGGTCTAACTGGTGCAACGCTTGCACCCCTCGAAGAACTTCTTTCGACGGCCAAAGACACAGTGCGATCCAAGGTGAGCGTCGATGGTCGCGTGTCTGGCGGTTTGGTCGAGGAACATCAGTCGGTTGCGCATGGCCTCGCGTGGTTGGCGACATATGTCGAAGCGTTGAAAGAAATGCACGGCTGGGCTGATCGTTTGAATGCCGAGGGCAAATTCGGCGAAGTCGAACAGATCATCCTCCAGATCGCATTTGGCGAATACCTCGCGCAGATCAAAGGCGGCATCCCAATGTCGCAGGGCGAAATTCTGCGCCTCTCTGATCTCGGTGTTGCGGATACGCTTGCCCAGCCAGAGGTCGTTACACTCGTTTGCGCTGGGAACTCTCAAGCGGCTCGCTCCCGCTTGGTCGAGATCATGCAGGATCAAGCCGGTTCGACCATGTTTGGTGCATCCGGTCTGGATGAAGAGCTGGAGATGATCCGCGACCAGTTCCGCCGCTACGCGTTGGAAAAAGTTGAGCCGTTCGCCCATGAATGGCACCTCAAGGACGAATTGATCCCGATGGAGATCATCGAAGAACTCGCCGAAATGGGTGTCTTTGGTCTCACCATCCCCGAAGAATTTGGTGGTTTTGGCCTGTCCAAAGCGTCCATGTGCGTCGTCTCCGAAGAACTGTCCCGTGGTTACATTGGCGTCGGTTCGCTCGGCACTCGTTCCGAAATCGCGGCGGAACTGATCCTTGCAGGCGGTACGCAAGAGCAGAAGGAAAACTGGCTGCCAAAACTTGCGTCTGCTGAGATTCTTCCGACTGCGGTATTCACTGAGCCTAACACGGGCTCTGACCTTGGTTCGCTCCGCACCCGAGCTGTGAAAGACGAAAACGGTGATTACCGCATCACGGGCAACAAGACATGGATCACCCACGCGGCTCGTACGCATGTGATGACCCTGCTGGCTCGGACCGATCCAAATACGACGGACTACAAAGGTCTGTCCATGTTCCTCGCTGAAAAGACACCGGGAACTGACGAACATCCGTTCCCAACCGAAGGCATGACGGGCGGTGAGATCGAGGTTCTCGGTTATCGCGGGATGAAGGAATACGAGCTTGGCTTTGATAACTTCAAAGTTAAGGGCGAAAACCTTCTCGGCGGTGAAGAGGGTAATGGTTTTAAACAGTTGATGCAGACGTTTGAATCGGCGCGTATCCAAACCGCAGCGCGTGCGATCGGTGTTGCACAGTCCGCTCTGGATGTGGCGATGCAGTATGCGATTGACCGCAAACAGTTCGGTAAATCCCTAATCAACTTCCCGCGTGTGTCGGGCAAGTTGGCGATGATGGCTGTTGAAATTATGATCGCGCGTCAGCTGACTTACTTCTCGGCTCGCGAGAAAGACGCGGATCGTCGCTGTGACCTCGAAGCTGGTATGGCAAAGCTTCTCGGTGCGCGTATTGCATGGGCCTGTGCGGATAACGGTCTGCAAATCCACGGCGGCAACGGCTTTGCTCTGGAATACAAGATCAGCCGTATCCTATGTGATGCTCGCATCCTGAACATCTTTGAAGGTGCTGCCGAAATTCAGGCGCAGGTTATCGCACGCCGTATTCTGGGTTAATCAAGGCGCGCTATTGCGTCGATCAATCTCTGACGAGCCGCGGGAACTTCGCGGCTCGTTTGCGTTCCGAATAGACGATTTTCGATGAAATATCCGGTCGTTCCGAGGGCGCGCGCGATTTCCCCGCCAGATGCATCGCCTTCGCCCTTCATCACGGGCACCAAGGGCAATAGGCGGTTCGCCCATTCCCCAGCGCCCTCTTTACTTACCGCTCGGCCAGATTTGGGTGAAATATAGGAAAGGTCCTCGTTCACGCCTCTCACAGCGCATGCGGAAAGGTCTAATCCGTAGCCGAGCTCATCGAGGAGTGACATTTCCCAATGCAGGTAAGCGAGCGGCCAAACGTCGTTCTGACCTAGAAGATCGAGAAGTTGCACAGTCCGGTTATAGAGCGGTTCATGTTTCTCACGCTCTGGTAAGGATTGGCATAGTAGGGCGCAAACTGCCCCAAGCCCGCTAAGTGCGAGCCGGTCTGACATCACCTGCGCCGACCGACTACGCAGCGGTTCAATCGTAAAACTACCAAGGTGATCGTCGAGGCGGGCTTTCCATGTCACTGAAACCTGCGAGCCGGGCTGAAGCGTTGCCGCCATTTTGCGGCTTGCACCCCCACGCACTACGCCTGCATGACGCCCTCTGGACGGCGTAAAAACCTCGATAATCATCGAGGTCTCGCCATGCACGCGCGAAGCAAGAAGAGCGCCTTCGTCCTGCCATTCGATCATAGCGGGATCGAACGCATGTGATTAACGGGTCGGAACGGGCTTATCGCCGCGATAATCGTAGAAACCACGCTTGGTTTTGCGACCCAGCCAACCCGCTTCAACGTATTTGGTCAGCAATGGGCAAGGGCGATATTTCGTATCCGCGAGACCTTCGTGCAGAACGTTCATGATCGCCAGACAAGTGTCGAGGCCGATGAAATCGGCAAGCTCCAGTGGGCCCATCGGGTGGTTGGCGCCCAGTTTCATCGATGTGTCGATGGAGGACACATTACCCACGCCCTCATAAAGGGCATAGACGGCTTCGTTGATCATCGGCATCAGGATGCGGTTCACGATGAATGCAGGGAAATCCTCGGACGTTGCGGAGGTTTTGCCGAGCTTTTCAACGACTTCCTGACATTGCTGGTAAGTCTCGTCATCGGTTGCGATGCCACGGATCAATTCGACCAGCTGCATCACGGGCACTGGGTTCATAAAGTGGAAGCCGATGAACTTTTCGGGTCGATCCGTGCGGCTGGCGAGACGCGTGATCGAAATGGACGACGTGTTTGATGCGAGGATCGTTGTCGGCGTGATATGAGGGAGCAGTTCGTCGAAAATCGCCTGCTTGACCGTTTCGCGTTCAGTCGCTGCCTCGATGATCAGATCGCAAGGCCCAAGATCAGTGAGCGTTTGCGTCGTCGAGATACGGCCCATTGCGGCGGCTTTGTCTTCCTCGGTGACGACACCTTTGGACACTTGGCGCGTGATGTTCTTGTCGATCAATGCGACGGCAGCGGCCAAGGCGTCCGCGCTGATGTCAGTCATCATCACATCGTATCCGGCCAACGCAAACACGTGAGCAATGCCGTTGCCCATCTGTCCTGCGCCGACAACGCCTACTTTGTTAATCGCCATGGCTTTGCCCTCTGATCTGTTCTGGGGAACCATATGTCCGCAATGGGCAAACGTTCAAGGCGGCAGTTTCCTTAAACATTGTTCTAATTCCCAAGTTTATCCATTTGGCAAGGTTTGGGGCCGACTCTCAGCAGTGGTGAGTGAAAACTGGTGGGAGCCATGAGACATGAAAAACTGGAGGCAGCGGGCCTCGATTATGCTGTGTGTAGGTATGGTGGGTCGCGATTACTGTTTCGCGGGCCCAAGCGTCCGACGGACAAGCCGTATATCACTTTTGTGGGCGGCACGGATGTCTTTGGGAAGTATGTCGAGAGGCCGCTTCCAGTTTTGGTTGAACGTGAAATAAAGCGCAGTTGCGTCAACTTAGGGGTTCCGAACGGATCAGTGGACGTTCAGTTGAATGATCCCACGATGATGGAGCTTTGTCGTCGTGCGGAGCTTTCCGTGATCCAAATTACAGGTGCTCAAAACCTATCGAATAGGTTCTATCGCGTTCATCCCCGCAGGAATGATCGCCTAATTGAGGCGTCGACCGTAATGCGCGCACTTTATCCTGATATCGATTTCACTGAGTATAGTTTTACGCGGCATATGCTGTCCGCGCTTTTCCTGAAATCACCTAAGCGTTTTGCAACGATCCAAGCAGAGCTCGAATTGGCGTGGTTGTCGCGGATGCGGACAATGTTGACGACGGTCGGGCGGCGTGTGGTGCTGCTCTGGTGGTCGGATCGGCCGCTCACGAATGCCCCTTGGTATCAGCGATCAGACCCGTTTCGCGGCGACCCGATGTTTATTACGCGATCGATGGTGCAAATGTTGAGGCCGCTGGTGAAAGGGATTGTTGAGGTTGAACCCATGGTTCCTGACGGATGCGCTGGGCTGATTGTGCCTGATGGTGAGATGCCAGCCGCTGCCGAACGTCTTCCTGTCAGTGCCCATGCGATTGCAGCTCAGAAGATCGTTCCGTTGATCAATCGGCCATGAAAAAACCCGCGCTAAAAGCGCGGGTTTTGTTATTATGTCATTTGTCCCGAAGGATCAGACCTTCGCGGTCAGTTCCGGCACGGCGTCGAAGAGGTCGGCGACGAGGCCGAAGTCTGCGACTTGGAAGATCGGGGCTTCTTCGTCTTTGTTGATCGCGACGATGATCTTCGAGTCTTTCATACCAGCAAGGTGCTGGATCGCGCCCGAGATACCGCAAGCGATGTAGAGTTCTGGCGCCACAACCTTACCCGTTTGACCAACCTGCCAGTCGTTCGGCGCAAAGCCAGAGTCGACCGCTGCGCGCGATGCGCCAACAGCTGCACCCAGTTTGTCTGCCAGAGCTTCGATGATTTTGAAGTCCTCTTCGGAGCCAACACCACGTCCACCCGATACGACGATCTTGGCCGAGGTGAGTTCCGGACGGTCGCTTGCTGCAACTTTGTCCTCAACCCATTCCGACAGGCCGGCGGAGGCTGCGGTGCCCAGTGCTTCAACAGGTGCAGAGTTGCCGTCAGCCGCTGCTTCGAACGAGGTGGTGCGGATGGTCATAACCTTCACGCTGTCAGCCGATTTCACGGTCTGAATCGCGTTGCCTGCGTAGATCGGGCGTTCGAATGTGTCGCCGTCAACGACAGCGGTCACGTCCGACAGGATCATCACGTCGAGCAGGGCTGCAACGCGCGGCAGGATGTTTTTCGCATCCGACGCCGAAGGCGCTGCGATGTGGCTGTATGCGCCAGCCATCGACACGATAAGGTCAGCGGTCGGTTCGGCCAGAAGGTGGCAGAAACCGTGATCGCCAGCAAAGATAACCTTTGCCACGCCTGCAATGGTCGTAGCCTCGGCAGCAGCAGCGTCACCGCCTTCGCCAGCAACGAGAACATGCACATCACCCAGCGCCGCAACCGCGGAAACGGTCTTGGATACTGCGTCTTTGGCCAATTGGCCGTTCGCAACGTCTGCGAGAAGAAGAACAGCCATTAGAGTGCCCCCGCTTCTTTGAGTTTCGATACCAGTTCGTCAACCGAACCAACCTTGATGCCAGCCTGACGAACCGGCGGCTCGGAGGTTTTGACAACGGTCAGGCGCGGAGACACGTCAACGCCGTAGTCTGCTGCGGTTTTCTCATCGAGAGGCTTTTTCTTCGCCTTCATGATGTTCGGCAGCGACGCATAACGCGGTTCGTTCAGGCGAAGGTCAGCGGTGATAACGGCAGGCATTTTAACCTTAACGGTCTGCAGGCCGCCGTCGACTTCGCGGGTAACCGTTGCGGTGTCGCCATCAACAGCAACTTCCGACGCAAAAGTCGCCTGCGACCAACCCAAGAGCGCTGCCAGCATCTGGCCAGTTGCGTTCATGTCGTTGTCGATCGCTTGTTTGCCCGCGATGATCAGGCCCGGATTTTCCTCTTTCGCAACAGCGGCGAGGATCTTCGCAACAGCGAGAGGTTCGATGTCCGTGTGAACGTCGTCCGCAGCGGTCACGAGGATCGCGCGGTCAGCACCCATCGCCAGAGCAGTCCGCAGAGTTTCCTGCGCTTGCTTTACGCCGATCGAAACAACGACGATCTCGTCAGCTTTGCCGGCTTCTTTCAGGCGGATCGCTTCTTCGACAGCGATCTCGTCGAACGGGTTCATCGACATTTTTACGTTCGCAAGATCAACTCCCGTGCCGTCCGCTTTCACGCGAACTTTCACGTTGTAGTCAATCACGCGCTTAACAGGCACGAGGACCTTCATCGGCGGTAATCTCCCTTTTAAATGTGCCACTCAAGGGACACTCTCGGTAGGTTGTTAGCAAGCGCAGAACATGGAAAACAGTGCAAAATCGACGCGGCAAGACGCTAAGACGCCACGTTTTGCATCGGTTCAATGCGTATAGCTCATGATAATAGGACTGTTAGCGACGCAACTATGTTGCGCCGCGGAATGAGCAATTGGTCGTAGAGTTTGGCTGGGCGACTGATTCTGCTGGAATCAGGCGATCAACGGTTCGCGCCAGGCACCCAAAGAACGTCGGATTTGCCCGCGTCATTCGCCATGCGAGCGGCAACAAAGAACCAGTCTGACAGACGGTTCAAGTATTTCACGCCAATATCATTGACCGATTCCATGCTCGCCAATTCGACCGAAAGACGTTCAGCGCGGCGGGCAACGGTGCGGCATAGGTGCAAATGGGCCGACAGGGCCGACCCACCCGGCAGAATAAAACTGCGGAGCGGTTCGAGTTGCGCGTTCATGGCGTCAATCTCGGCCTCAAGGCGATCAACTTGGCTCTCGACCATGCGCAACACAGGGTAGGGCGCGTCTGCATCTTTTTCCATGTCAGGGCGGCACAGGTCTGCACCAAGGTCAAACAGGTCGTTCTGGATCGCCGAAAGTTGCGCCGCGATCTCGGCGCTTGCATGCAGGCGGGCCATACCCACGGTCGCATTCAATTCATCCACAGTTCCGTAGGCCGTAACGCGGGCAGAGTGTTTGGCCACGCGGCTACCGTTACCGAGAGCAGTTTCACCCGCATCGCCAGTTTTAGTGTAGATTTTGTTGAGAACGACCATTCTGAACCCCTGTTATTTGCGCAGGTAAAAAATTGCAGCAATCAAAGCGACCGCAACGGCCTGCGCGTAGATGCGATATCGCATGATCTTGTTCGATTGCTTGCCAGAGTCCGCTTTGCCAACGCCAAAAGTCCCGAGGCCCCACATCAAAATGAGGGCTACGGCCACAACCGCAATCAGGACGATGAATTTAAATGGCTCGTTGAACATAACGGGCTCCCCCTGTGATTTGATACCGATGTATCACGCAAGGTTGGAAAGAAAAGGGTTTCAGCCTTTTGCGATCACCCAATCCAGAAGGCGCGTAGGCAGTAACCGTCTGAGAGAACCCATAAGATAGGTCGGTGTTGTGACGTAATAGCGCGGCTTTGGGTTGGTTGAAGTCAGAGCATGCAAGATTTTTTGCGTTACGGCTGAAGCGGGCAATTCGAAGTTGTCGGGGCCATTGTCCTCATAGAGGCGCGACTTTAGCGTTTCGTACTGGGCTGCGCGTGCAGAGTTTGCTGTATCAATCCATTTTTCGAAATGCGGGATGGCATTTGCCCTGATCTTGGACGTGATTGGGCCGGGTTCAATAAGGATGATTTTGATTGGCGTGTCGCGCATTTCGATCCGCAGTACGTCGGTTAATCCTTCCAGCGCGAATTTCGTAGAAACGTAGGCACCCCGCCAGCTGAGACCTACGAGGCCGAGAACGGAGGAACAGTTGATGATGCGTCCGTGGCCTTGGGCGCGCATGACCTTGATCACTTCGCGGGTTAGGTCATGGGTGCCGAAGAGGTTCGTTTCGAAAATTTCACGCAATGCACCGGCGGGCAGATCCTCAACGGCGCCAGGGCAAGCAAAGGCAGCGTTGTTATAGAGCGCGTCCAGTGTGCCACCTGTCGTGGCGAGAACTTCGGCTAGACCTCTGCGGATCGATTCTGGATCGGCAAGGTCGATCTGCGGCGCGTCAAAACCTTGCGCTTTGAGACGGTCACAGTCTTCGGCCTTGCGGCAGCTTGCAAAGACACGCCAGCCCGCTTCACGAAGGCCATGTGCCGCGTCGTAGCCAATTCCAGAAGAGCAGCCGGTGATGAGAATGGTTTTCTGTGTCATACCGACTTGTCGCTTGATGTCGCGCCGATCTCAAGCGTCGTTTGCATCAAGAAAGCGTGCAGCCATCCAACCAACGCGCCCCGTCTCGATAACGCGCAAATGTGCCCAACCGTTGCTGAGGGTTTCGAGAACCTCAACCTCGGTGCCGCGATCTAGCCTAGCCGAAATGCCATAGCTGGTTCCCGGACCAGTCCGCATGTTCACACCCGCACCAGCGACGGTTCTGACGTCAAAGATAACCTCTGGAACTGGGGTCGGATCGGCAATTTCGGCCACTTCGGTCTGATCTAATGACACCAAAACGGTGCTAGAGGCAAAGCCGTCTGGCAGATCAGCGGAATCGCGAGTTACGTCAATAATCGCTTCGCGACTACGTTCGGGCCGCACTTCGGCTTCGAAATCGGCCCCGCCTGACAATTCATAAAACGCGAGACCTAAAAATAGAAAACTGGCAGTCAAAAAAATACGCACGGAAACATCCCCCAACACAACCGTAACATGATTAATGTATCACTTTTCGCGCATAGCGTCACGATTGAAAACCAGAGAATGAGTGGTCTCTGAAAGTGTTGTAAAATGGTCGAAAATGACTTTGGCGCAAATCGCGCTGGAAACAGAAAAGACCAGCCGTTAGACAACATGTATGACCGACAGCACAGACAACACCGAAATCGGCTTTACCGAGCATAAGGAAACCCTTCGCCGCGCAATTGGTGAACGGTACCTGACATACGCACTGTCCACGATTATGCACCGTGCGTTGCCCGATGCGCGTGATGGTCTAAAGCCTGTTCACCGCCGAATCCTTTTTGCGATGCGCGAACTGAAACTGTCGTCGACAGGCGGTTTCCGTAAGTCTGCTAAGATCAGCGGTGACGTGATGGGGAACTATCACCCGCACGGCGATATGGCTATTTACGATGCGATGGCGCGTTTGGCGCAAGACTTTAACGTCCGTTATCCACTCGTGGATGGTCAGGGTAACTTTGGTAACATCGATGGCGATAACCCAGCGGCGAGCCGATACACCGAAGCGCGGATGACTGCTGCTGCTGAAGCGCTGCTCGATGGTCTGAACGAAAACGCTGTCGATTTTCGTCCGAACTACGATGGTACGCTTGAGGAGCCGATTGTTCTGCCTGCGGCGTTCCCGAACCTGTTGGCAAACGGGTCGTCGGGCATTGCAGTCGGTATGGCGACGAACATCCCGCCGCATAACATCCACGAATTGATTGACGCGTGTCTGCATCTGATCAAAGCGCCAGATGCGCGGGATGAAACGCTGCTCAACTACGTTCCGGGCCCAGATTTCCCGACAGGTGGCGTGATCGTTGAGACCCGTGAGAGCATCGCTGAGTCCTACCGCACGGGCCGCGGTTCGATCCGCTTGCGTGCGAAATACGAGATTGAGGACCTTGGGCGTGGGATGTGGCAAATCGTTGTCACGGAAATCCCGTATCAGGTTCAGAAATCCAAGCTGATCGAAAAGCTGGCCGAGGTCATCCAGACTAAAAAGGTACCGCTGCTCGCTGATGTGCGTGACGAATCCGCGGATGACGTTCGCATCGTGCTCGAGCCGCGTGCAAAGACCGTCGATCCCGAAGTGATGATGGGCATGCTGTTCCGCAATTCGGACCTAGAGGTTCGGTTTAGCATGAACATGAACGTGCTAATTGACGGGCTGACGCCGAAGGTGTGTTCGATGAAGGAAGTCCTGCGGGCGTTCCTCGATCACCGTCGCGACGTTCTGCAGCGTCGTAGCCAGCACCGCATGGATAAAATCGACCACCGTTTAGAGGTGTTGAAAGGCTTGATCATTGCCTTCCTCAACCTTGATCGCGTGATCGACATTATTCGTTACGACAACGATCCCAAAGCCGCTTTGATGGGCGAGGATTGGTCGACCAAGCGAGTGCGTGCGACCTCTGAAAAGGACTACGTATCGCCTCTGCCGTCTAAAGGCGGCGAACTCACTGAGGTTCAGGCCGAAGCTATCCTCAACATGCGTCTGCGCAGCTTGCGCCGTCTCGAAGAGATGGAACTGGTCCGCGAACGTGATGCGCTGTTGGCGGAGCGCGAAGAGCTCGCCGAGCTCTTGGGTGACGAAGACAAACAATGGGCGAAAATTTCTGAACAACTGCGTGAAACGCGCAAACAGTTCGGGAATAGCGCTCCACGCGGCCAGCGTCTGACGACCTTTGCTGAAGCAGGCATGGTCGAAGACGTACCGATGGAAGCGATGATCGAACGTGAACCGATAACGGTGATCTGTTCGAAAATGGGTTGGATCCGCGCGATGAAGGGGCATCAGGCCCTCGATTCCGAATTCAAGTTCAAAGACGGTGATGAGGCGCGTTTTGCATTCCATGCGGAGACGACCGATAAGTTGATCGTGGCTGGGTCGAATGGCCGCTTCTTTACTGTTCTCGGCGCGAACCTACCTGGTGGCCGCGGTATGGGCGAACCTGTCCGCCTGATTATCGATCTCCCCAACGAAGCCGAAATCGTCGACATCTTTACGGCTAAGGCAGGGCGTAAGCTTCTCGTTGCCTCGTCGGATGGTGATGGTTTTGTCGTCGCAGAGGACGATGTGATCGCTCAGACCCGTGCAGGCAAACAAGTGCTGAACGTCAAAGACGGCGTTGTGCTGAAGGTCGTGAAACCAGTCGCGGGCGATCACGTCGCCGTTGTCGGTGAAAACCGTAAGGTTCTCGTCTTTGCGATTGATGAGCTGCCTGAAATGGGCCGCGGTAAAGGTGTTCGACTGCAGAAATACAAAGACGGTGGTTTGTCGGATGCGACGACATTTGCGCTGGCCGAGGGGCTATCGTGGCTCGATCCAGCAGGCCGTACCCGCACCGAACCTGATCTTGCCGAGTGGCTCGGCAAACGGGCGGGGTCTGGTCGAATGGCGCCGCGCGGCTTCCCGCGTGACAACCGCTTTACCTAAAATGTGAAGGCTGGACACGCTTGTGTGGTGCTGTCCCGTCATTTACCGATCAAGGTTGAAACATTCGGAGGTCATTTGATGCGCAAAGTTCTGTCCATGCTCGCCCTGTGCGTTCTTGTCAGCGCCTGCGGGCGGATGCGCGATGACCTTACGGAGGCTCCGGAGCCGATCGGCAATTTCCTAATGGGGTACAATATCACCGTTGCGAATGACCCGACCAAAGGGCCGTTTTCCCGCGATGTGACAAATGAGGAATGGAAAGCAGCCGTCGAAGGCGCGATCCAGAATCGCCTCGGTCGGTATGATGGCGACGCTTGGTTTCATGTCGCTGTCGGAGTTCAGGGCTACGTCGTTGCCATGCCCGGCATTCCTCTGATCTATTCGCCGAAATCCGTTCTGGTGATTGGCGTGACCTTCATCGAGGACGCCACCCAATCAAAATTGAACGAAGAGCCGATTCAAATGACGGTCTTTGAGCCGTGCTGCACGCCAATTCTGGGCTCTGGCCTGACACGATCCCGCGAAGAACAAATCGACGGGCTCGCGTTCAACGCAGCAAGAGCTATTGAGCGATACATGCGCGAGCACGCTGACCAATTCGGTGGCGTTCCAGAGGTTCTTGAGGATGACCCGACGATCATTGAGGGGACGGTTTCGTTGGAAACACCGACACAAGTTCCGCAAGAACCCGTCAACTGACTCTTGATTTCCGTTCCTTTTGCCAATACATCGCCCGCGATGTTGAAACGGGCCTGTGGATAGGCCCCCGAAATCACGAGGCGCCAACCAGATGGCTAAAGGTAAGTTTGAACGTAACAAACCGCACGTTAACATCGGCACGATTGGCCACGTTGACCACGGTAAAACCACATTGACCGCAGCAATCACCAAATACTTTGGTGACTTCCGCGCATACGACCAGATCGACGGCGCACCTGAAGAAAAAGCACGCGGCATCACCATTTCGACCGCTCACGTTGAGTACGAAACCGAGACCCGTCACTACGCACACGTCGACTGCCCAGGCCACGCTGACTATGTTAAGA
>NZ_JALRGW010000016.1:0-330 GCF_023253315.1 Aestuarium sp. | reverse complement strand
CGCAGACCCGCGAGCACATCCTTCTTGGCCGTCAGGTTGGCATCCCACACATGGTTGACTACATGAACAAAGTTGACCAGGTAGACGACGAAGAGCTGCTCGAGCTGGTTGAGATGGAAATCCGTGAGCTTCTGTCGTCCTACGACTACCCTGGCGACGATATTCCGATCGTTAAAGGTTCGGCTCTGGCTGCTATGGAAGGCCGCGATCCTGAGATCGGTGAGAACTCGATCCGCGCTCTGATGGAAGCCGTAGACACCTACATCCCGACTCCGGCACGTGCAGTTGACCTGCCGTTCCTGATGCCGATCGAAGACGTGTTCTCGATCT
>NZ_JALRGW010000169.1:302-641 GCF_023253315.1 Aestuarium sp. | reverse complement strand
CCAAGAAGAACTCAATCAATTCTACAACATTGTAGATTGTACAATCAATATCGCTAACAACGAAGGATTTGGATTGGCAACCGCAGAATCGGTAATGGCTGGAACTCCAATCATCGTAAATGTTACAGGTGGATTGCAAGACCAATGTGGATTCAGATTTAAAGATAGTGGTGAACTCTTAACCGCAGATGATTACATTAAGATTGGTTCACTTCACAATTGGAGAGAGTGGGAAGATAAAGTAACTTGGGGTGAATGGGCAATTCCAGTTTGGAGTAGAGCACAATCATTGGCAGGTTCAGTACCAACCCCATACATTTGGGATGATAGAGTTGATAT
>NZ_JALRGW010000169.1:0-292 GCF_023253315.1 Aestuarium sp. | reverse complement strand
CAAAAGAAGAACGAAAGGAAGCTGGATTGAAAGGTAGAGAAATGTTCATTGGAGATATGGGATTATCGCATACCAATATGTGTGAAAAGTTGATGGAAGGTATTGAATCAACATTTGAAAATTGGACACCTCGTAAGAGATTTGAAGTATTTAAAATTAAGTAAGTTATGAATAAACCAACATTAGTATTCCAAGGACCAGTTTTTACTCGTAGTGGATATGGTGACCATTGTAGAGATTTGGTAAAATCTCTAAAACAAATGGATAAGTTTGATATCAGATTGATTCCACT
>NZ_JALRGW010000168.1:0-649 GCF_023253315.1 Aestuarium sp. | reverse complement strand
AAGTTTCATGGGCAGGTCGGCGCTGGACTCGCAACTCATTTGAGATCCGGTGGATGGCTCCGAAAACATGTAGAAAACAACCTAAAAGTAGAAGCTGGGACAATTGAACAATGCTGTTCGACGCAGAGCTGAAAGCCGACGACAAGAGGCGATTTCTCCCTCGGGTGCTGCCTCTGGCATTCGGCTTCGCGCTAGCGGTAACCAATCCGCGCGCAGTTCTGTGGTGACTCATGACGCGAACGGGCCCTTCTTCCTCTTTGATGATTTGAAACTAGAACTGGACTGGACTACTTGAGCAGTAGCAGAGCACTCACCCGGGCATAGAACTAAGACGCTACAACCAGCACAAGCAGGCTGGAATCGGCGAAGTGTTAACGGTGGTTCGAGCCATACGAGACGTGCTTCTCCAGCGGATGCTCCCATTTCTTTCTGAGAAAGACATGAAGGTGACAGATGCCACTCGAATCGGCATCCTCCGAGTTACGCCAGGGGTTCAGCTTATCGACGAGGCTGTGCGCGTGCGCACGACGTCACAGTGATTTTCTGGCTGTTTTCAATGTTTTCCACAGAACACCCTGCGAAAGGAACACCAGAAAAAGTAACGATCATGCTGAAAGGCCCCTAAGATGATCATATCGGGCTGCTGTGG
>NZ_JALRGW010000167.1:0-651 GCF_023253315.1 Aestuarium sp. | reverse complement strand
GTGGCGACGATTCGGATCGCGTCCCCTGGAAGCAATGATCATAACCAACCAGCGCGCACCCGAACAGGATGCTGGATCCCCAAAACAAAAAAATGATCCCATAAAGAGCGGGCGCATTCTGAGCAGTTTGTGGGGGGGGGGGGCAAGTGCGGATAACCGGAGGTAGGATAAGCAGCGGAGGTTCGAAAGAGCGGCCCATAATTTTTAACTCCGACGGCCCGACGGCGGTAAATCAGGATAAATCCTAAGAATGTCCTTTTATCAAAAGCCGGCATGTGCCTCAAAGGTCGTACAGTGCTATACACCTATCGAGAACTTTAAATATAGGATAATCCGCAGAACATATGGCCCTTAATTCATTTCTGAGAAATATATAGAGCTCGAGCAGATGATGGACTGGACTACTTGAGCAGTAGCAGAGCACTCACCCGGGCATTCAAAACAAATGAAAAGCCGATGGCCGATTAGGCCAAAGAAAATACGTATTAAGTATTTGCCCCCTCAGAACTGCCACATACTTATCAGATTTAGGAAATACTAAACGTATTTGGTGAGGCAAATACGTATTTAAAGGGGAAATGGCGTATTTATACACAAAAACGTCGTTTTGATACGCATTAAGTTTTTAACACCCCCGGAAGAGACGGAACG
>NZ_JALRGW010000166.1:0-651 GCF_023253315.1 Aestuarium sp. | reverse complement strand
GCTTTAAGTTTGGTCTTGCTAATAGGCTCGATTAGATCGACTTCTTCGTTTTTCTGTTTGGGTCTCATAGTGCGTTATCATAGCAGTTTTCTGATTTTCCTTTGAGCAAGAACTGCCTTAACCTATGAGCGAATCGCGATTTAGTTACTCCTTAAGTCAGTTACAAGATATGAGTGCGGATGTTTTACGTCGCGCCAAAAATGCTGGGGCAAGCAGTGCAGAGGCTGAGATTAGTCTAGGTTTTGGTCAAAATGTGTCTGTGCGTATGGGTGAGACAGAAACAATTGAATACAACCGAGATAAAGGCGTTTCGGTGACGGTATATTTCGGTCAGCAAAAAGGTCACGCTAGCACTTCAGACCTTTCTGCACAAGCGCTTCAAGATACCGTAGCCGCTGCCTGCAATATTGCCCGTTATACGGCAAAGGATGAGTTTTGTGGTCTAGCGGATGCGGCGTTAATGGCTAAGAAAATCCCAGAGCTGGATTTGTATCACCCTTGGGATTTGTCAGTTGATGAAGCGATTAATCTGGCGAAAACATGTGAAGCTTCTGCACGTGTCGTGGATATTCGTATCAATAACTCGGAAGGCGCTTCTGTTTCTACTTATGAAGGCATGTTTGCTTATGCAAACTCACAGATCGGAAGAGC
>NZ_JALRGW010000165.1:0-651 GCF_023253315.1 Aestuarium sp. | reverse complement strand
AGGCATATCGTTCCCTTCAGACACTACGCCCACCACATCCTCGGCAACTTACCAATAGACCCCATACCAAATTCGCCGACGCCATTGGATTGATATTCTTCGGAGTAAAATCGGGACCGCTTTCTGGACCATTTCCTGGGAAGAGCCCCTCCCTAACCCAGTATATTTCCATCAAAAATAGCGATAGTCGATTTCCCTTCAGCGGCACCAGTTTTTCCCTGGTAATTCGAAGAAAACCTAACGGAAACGGGTTTTCGGTTTTCTGTCGGACCATTTTCGGGACCGCTTTTGGGACCATTGAGGTCAAAATCGGACCGCAAACAGTCACGCTTCGACATTCGTTTTGAGTTGCTTTGGGTCAGAATCGTTCTGATAGTATCAGAATGGATCAGACTTTGCCCAAACTTCCCAAATATGTCTTTCGCCGCCCCAATGGCAGTTTCAGGTACAAGCGTAACGTGCCAAAAGAGCTGCGGAAGTATATCTACAAGAAGACGCTTTATCGGCAGCTGGGGGCGACCTACAGTGAGGCGATCGCCAACTTGCCGCGGGTGCATCGCGAGATTGAGCATCTCTTCCAGATCGAACGACTGACCCATCCAGGAGAACGCGCAGCGGCCCTGATTGAAGCCAACTTGGGTGAGTTGTGGG
>NZ_JALRGW010000164.1:0-651 GCF_023253315.1 Aestuarium sp. | reverse complement strand
AATAGCTACACAAGGTAATGCAGCATCATTTGGTATATTAACATCTGGCAGAACAACACCAGGTGCTACAAACAACGCAACACGTGGTGTATTCCCAGGAGGACAATCTCTATCAGGAAAACTACAAACCACCGAATATGTAACTATTGCAACTCCAGGTAATGCAGCATCATTACTACAACTGACACAAGCACTTTCGGAAATCGTTGCAACTTCAGGGAATCCTTAAAACAAATAAATACATATAGATAGGATTATAGATGGCTACTGGTAACACTAAAATAACTGCAGTACCGTATTTTTACGATAGACAATTACGCAGATACATTCAGCAATTTATTAGAATCTTTGCCGGATTCCAAATTGCTATGAGCACAGATCAAAACGGTAATACAAAATATCAAACTGTTCCTGTACGTTACGGTGATATAAATCGTATGGCTGCACACATTGTAAAAGAAAACAGTGAAAATATGCTTAACAGTGTTCCATTTATCAGTTGCTATGTTACTGGATTAGAACTTGCTCCACAAAGTAGAACATATCCACAGTTTGAAGAAAATGTACCAGTATACGAAAAAAAGTATAATGAAGAAACAAGCAACTACGAAAATGAAATAGGTAATGTGTACACTATTAAAAGACACCAGC
>NZ_JALRGW010000163.1:0-653 GCF_023253315.1 Aestuarium sp. | reverse complement strand
AGGGTTGATCAGCGGACTGGAGGAGTAGTATAGGCCCTTCTTCAGTCACGAGTTTCCAAGAAATGGAAGTTTTGGAAGCATTGCGGAATAACAGGGATAATCGGAATTTGAACGGAAAAAATCACCGTTTAGCCAATCGCGACGGCGCGCGCCATCCCCGGCACTTGAATGCCCGGGTGAGTGCTCTGCTACTGCTCAAGTAGTCCAGTCCAATCGGCAAACACTTGTTTTTGGGCACACATTTGGCGAGCTTGACGCACACGAGCCGTGCGCAAGGCAGGAAAAAGAAGAGGACCAAGCGGGACTCGCTGCTCGAGGAGAAGGGGCGCGCTGACGAGGAGCCAGAGGACGGACACCGGCACGGGCCCGCTTTCCGTTACCGAGGCCACCCCAGCAAACACACGACGAACCGAGAGCACTTTTTCTGAAGTTCGCCGTCTTGTCTGAGTCTCTCACCAACCGATATCCTTGCCGAAAGCACGAAAATCCATGTTCAAAAACACCGACTTGTTGAAGCGCCCGACGCGCCACGATCAGCGAAGAAAAGGCGCGCTTGCTCTGCTACTGCTCAAGTAGTCCAGTCCAGCGCGCTTCACTCCAGGCAAAGGGGGCCCAGAAGCGTATCCGAACCACACCGCACCGTGTTGGAAATT
>NZ_JALRGW010000162.1:0-658 GCF_023253315.1 Aestuarium sp. | reverse complement strand
AACCACCTGCACCTCTACTCCCACAACGGCGCCCAAATCAGCAACGACGTCCTGATTCCCTTTGACGAAGACCACCTGATTGCCCACACGGGCCAACTCACCCGCAGCGACTGGGAAAATGCCACCCTCTACTTCATGATGGTGGACCGTTTTGCCAATGGCGACAGCAGCAACGACGCACCGCTGAACCGACCCGATGTGCTTCCCTTGGCGGACTACATGGGCGGAGACGTGGCAGGCGTCACCCAGGCGGTGGAGTCGGGCTACTTTGAAGATTTTGGCTTCAACACCGTGTGGCTTTCCCCCATTGGCCGCAACCCCCAGGGCGCCTACGGGCTATGGGACAAGGGCGGGGTGATGACACGTTTTTCGGGCTACCATGGCTACTGGCCTACCTCCGCTAAGAAATTGGACCGCCGCATGGCCAGCCCCGAGCAGCTTCACCAGCTTTTGGACGTTGCCCATGGGCGCAACCTGAATGTCCTTCTCGACTATGTGGCCAACCACGTACACCTGGATCACCCCGTATACAAACAGCACCGCGACTGGGCGACTTCGCTCTACCTCCCGGACAGCAGTTTGAACACCGAACGTTGGGACGACCACCGCTTGACTACCTGGTTTGATACGCATTTGCCCACCTTGGATTTGCGCCGCC
>NZ_JALRGW010000161.1:0-663 GCF_023253315.1 Aestuarium sp. | reverse complement strand
AGTTTGTTTAGCAATAGAGCGCAACTTTACATCATCGGATAACTTCTTGTCACGAGCATGAACACCCAAAATCTTCTCACGACCTCGCACACTTGGAAGAGACACGGTAATCTTACGATCAAAGCGACCTGGTCGGAGAAGTGCATCATCAAGAATATCAATTCGGTTGGTGGCTGCAATAACAACAATACCCGTTTCATTATCAAAGCCATCCATCTCTGTAAGAAGTTGATTGATAGTCTGTTCGCGCTCATCGTTCGCTGGCATACCACCAGCACTACGCTGCTTACCAACGGCATCAATCTCATCAATGAAGACAATACAAGGCTGGTTCTCACGAGCCACCTCAAAGAGGTCGCGCACTCTCTTAGCACCCACACCAACAAACATCTCAACAAAGTTCGCAGCGGAGCATTGGATGAAAGGAACATTAGATTCACCTGCGATAGCGCGGGCAAGAAGAGTCTTCCCAGTTCCAGGCTTACCTGCGAGGAGGGCGCCTCGTGGGATCTTGGCACCACTCCCAAAGTAGCGTTCTGGATTCTTGAGAAAATCAACAATCTCCTCAAGTTCATCTTTTGCAGCATCAATACCCTCAACATCACTAAAACGTGTTGTAATTTCCCGCTCGGCGTTGAAGTCTTGATTCTTTAGGAAAGGGTT
>NZ_JALRGW010000160.1:0-663 GCF_023253315.1 Aestuarium sp. | reverse complement strand
AGTTCACGCTGCTCTTTATAGGAGAGCTTGCGCTTGGCAGGTGTCGCAGTGGTTTTTTCTGCGGACACTGCCGTGGTGGCCGCAGTTGATGGCGAGGACTTTTCAGCCGTCATGCTGGCAGGCGTGACCGCGCTTTGGCGTGTTTCTGCCCACTGAGCGGCGCGCTCGGATTGTGTGATCCAGTCCTCCACGCTGCCTTCATATTCACGCCAGATACCGGGGCCTTCGTTAACGATGGTGCTGGTGACAACGTTGTCCAAAAACGCGCGGTCGTGGCTGACCAGGAAGACGGTGCCCTTGAACTGAGCCAATACATCCTCAAGCAAATCCAGGGTATCGATATCCAAATCGTTGGTGGGTTCGTCAAGGACTAAGACGTTGGCGGGTTTGGCGAACAGGCGGGCTAGCAGCAGTCGGTTGCGTTCGCCTCCTGATAGGGTGCGTACCGGAGCGTTGGCGCGGGCCGGCGAGAATAAAAAGTCGCTCAAATAACTCTTAACGTGTGTTTTTCGACCGTTCACCTCAACCCATTCGCTGCCAGGGCTGATGGTGTCCTCTAGCGTGGCATCGAGGTCAATTTGCTCGCGCATTTGATCAAAGTAAGCCACCTCCAGTTGCGTCCCTAGCCGCACTTTGCCGGCGTCCGCAGCCAGCTGCCCCAGG